>CBDFAU010000014.1:0-46297 GCA_965245755.1 Streptococcus mitis
AAAAGCCCGATGTTTCCATCAGGCTTCTTTTTTATCCATGTACACGTTTCATATAGTCTTGATAACTTTCGGTATCCATGAGTTTTTTAGCATTTTTCACGCGGTCTGCTGTTGGTGGTTTAACCCCTTCGAGTGAATAAGGAATTCCCAGTTCACGCCATTTGAACTCACCCATAGTGTGATATGGTAGAATTTCAAACTTATCAACATTTTTGAGGGTCTTGACGAACTTCCCAAGTTCAATCAAGTCATCGTCTCTGTCTGTCAATCCTGGAACTAGCACGTGGCGAATCCAGACAGGTTTTCCAATATCTGATAAATACTGGGCACAAGCCAAGATATTTTTATTGGTTTGGCTAGTGACAATCTTATGCTGTGCTTCGTTGATTTCCTTGATATCCAAAAGAACCAAGTCAGTGACAGCCATGAGTTTGTCAAACTTTTCAAGGTAACGTGGTTTATTACGGAAAGGAAGGGCACAGGTATCCAAGGTACAGTGGATTCCTTGTTCCTTAGCCTTGGTAAAGAGGGCAATCAAGAAATCAATCTGCAAGAGGGCTTCTCCTCCACTGACTGTAATCCCACCCTTATTTCCCCAGAAACCACGGTAGCGCAAGGCCTCTGCCAAGACATCATCTACCGTCCGTTCACGTGATTTATTGGACTCCATAGCCCAAGTGTCCGGGTTGTGGCAATACTGGCAACGCATGTGACAGCCCTGCAAAAAGACAATAAAGCGAATACCAGGCCCATCTACTGACCCAAAGCTTTCTGTCGAATGCACCATTCCTGTCACTTGTCCATAATCAATTGTTTCTTCAGACATATCGTTACCTTCCTTGAAAACGTTTTATAGTTTTATTATATCATGACTTGAAGGAAAAACAAGATTTTTGCCTATTTTTTAGAAAGCAATCTGTTTTTCAATTTCATTTTCAATTACTTATCATTTTATTCTTCAAAATCAAAGCCATACAAGGTTGCAAAGTAGTCCTCAGGGCGCTCTGCACGGCGGATTTGACGGGCTTTTCCTTCTTCGGTATAGAGGATTTCCGCAGAACGAAGTTTAGCATTGTACTGGTAGCCCATTGAAAAACCGTGAGCACCTGTATCATGAATTACCAGCAAATCACCGATTTCTGTATGAGGCAGTTCGCGATTCACTGCAAATTTATCATTGTTTTCACAGAGTGAACCAACCACATCTACCACCTCAGCTGGTCCTTCTGGATGAGTCAGATTGGTGATATGGTGGTAGGCTCCGTACATGGCTGGACGCATGAGGTTGACTGCTGATGCATCCACACCTAGATAGGTACGGTAAGTTTTCTTCTTATGAGTGACTCTTGTGACGAGAGCACCGTGAGGAGCTAACATAAAGCGACCCAATTCTGTGAAAATCTTAACCTTACCAAGACCTGCTGGCGTAAGGACCTCTTCATACACCTTACGAACTCCCTCACCAATCAAGGCGATGTCATTTGGTTCCTGATCTGGACGATAATTGACACCAATACCGCCAGAAAGATTGATAAAGTCTAGCGAAATGCCCAACTTTTCCTTGATTTCAACAGCCAATTCAAAAAGCTGACGAGCCAACTCTGGATAATAGAGATGGGTCACGGTATTGGACGCTAGAAAAGAGTGAATCCCAAAAGTCTTGGCTCCTTTTTCCTTCAAGATGGCAAAAGCTTCAAAGAGCTGGTCCTTGGTCATGCCAAACTTGGCTTCTCCAGGATTATCCATAATATCTGTTCCTAGCTCAAAAACGCCTCCAGGATTGTAACGACATGAGATGATTTCTGGAATGCCTGCCGCACGCTCTAGATGTTCAATATCTTCAAAGGCATCCAAGTTAATGGTCGCACCCAATTCACGCGCATAGGCGTATTCCTTGTCTGGCGTGTTGTTTGAAGAGAACATAATCTCAGAACCAGGGAAATCCAGTTTATGACTCATCAAGAGCTCCACATAACTAGAGCAGTCCACACCACAGCCTTCCTCTTGAAGGATTTTCAAGATAGCTGGTGTTGGAGTAGCCTTAACTGCAAAATATTCCTTAAAGCCCTTGTTCCACGAAAAGGCTTGGTTGACGGCCCTTGCCTTCTCACGAATCCCCTTCTCATCATATAAGTGAAAGGGAGTTGGGAACTCGGCAACAATCTTTTCTAAGTCTTCTTTATTGATAAATGGTGTTTTCATAAGTTTCCTTCTATTCTATTTGCAAAGAAAGGCTGGGACAATCGTTCCAACCTTTAGTTCTATCTCTTATTTATCTTCGTCAAAGATATTGCCAACCTCAACATCGATGGCTTGGTTCTTGACATCAATATTGGTTACCTTCAAGAGTGACTTGTAGTCAAACTGCTTTTCACGTTCTTCTTGGGCATTGTCCGCAAAGACCGCTACACCTGCCAATTCTGAGTCGAATTCACGCAAGAGACTGATCATCCCGTTGACAGTTCCACCGCCTTTCAAGAAGTCATCCACAATCAAGACACGGCTGCCTGCCTTGAGACTACGTTTTGAAAGGAACATTTTCTCGATACGGTCACCACTTGAACCGGATACATAGTTGACGCTGACAGTTGAACCTTCGGTAATTTTCAGGTCACGGCGCACAATAACAAAAGGAACATTGAGGACATTGGCAACTGCATTTGCAAGTGGAACACCCTTAGTCGCTACGGTCATAACCGCATCAATTTTTTGATCCATAAAGCTCTTGGCAATAATGCGGCCAATATTTTTCAAGATGGCTGGTGTGCTAAGTAAATCAGATAGGTAGATGTAACCACCTGGCAAGATACGGTCACTTTCTGACAACTTGGCACGCAAGTCCTCAACCATTTCCTTGGCATCATGGCTTGAGATTGATGGTGTGAAAATGACACCACCACCAGCACCAGTTACTGTCTGGATATGACCGATTTCAATTTCCTCAAAGGCGCGTTTGATAATAACGATATCCTCTGAGATGGATGATTTAGCAGATTCATACTTTTCAGCAAAAGTATTGAGACTAGTTAGTTTATAAGGATTATTAATCAAATAGTTGGAAATGACAACCATCCGATCACTTCTTCTTAATTTCATTTCTATTTCCTACTTCATTTAATTTTGATATTTTATCTATTATACCATATTCACATAAAAAAACGAACATTCTTATCCTAAAAAATGCTCATTTTTCTTAAATTATTAATCTAAATCTGGTTTATAGAATGAACGATTGTCCATAGCGAAGATTTTATTGGTCATCTCTCCTTCATCCACCAAAGCAAGAGCTGTTGACATCATCATCATGCTTGCATCCAGATTATCAATCATATGGATAATCTCTGCTTCCATAATGCGTGGACGGACTGGACTTCCATACTCAAGTAAGCCATGGTGACTGAGGATGACGTGGCGGAGCAAAACGACTTCTTCCTTGGTATCATCGATGCCAAGTTCCATAACTGTCTTGGTAATTTCGCTATCAATCAGAGCGATATGTCCAAGAAGATTACCTCGCACTGTGTACTCGGTCTGATCTGGTCCCGTCAACTCGATGACCTTAGCCAAGTCATGCAGCATAATCCCCGCATAGAGCAGACTCTTATTGAGCTGAGGATAAACTTCGCTAATAGCATCTGCCAAACGCACCATGGTCGCCGTATGATAAGCCAAGCCCGTTTCAAAGGCATGATGGTTGGTCTTGGCAGCTGGATAGGAGTAAAATTCCTTATCATACTTGGTGTAGAGATTTCGGACAATCCTTTGCCAAACAGGATTTTCAATTTTAAAAATCATTTGCGACATATAGTCACGGATTTCCTTGACATCAACTGGCGACTTGACCTTGAAATCAGCTGGATCATTGGGTTCGCCCGGTTGAGGCAGGCGAAGAGTAATTTGATTGACTTGAGGGGTGTTGTTATAAACTTCTCGGCGCCCTTTCATGTGGACAACCTTACCTGCGGTAAAGGCCTCAACGTTATGAGGTTGAGCATCCCAGAGCTTCCCTTCAATCTCGCCACTATCATCTTGGAAGGTAAAGGCTAGGTAGTTTTTCCCAGCTCGTGTCTGCCTCAGGTCAGCTGATTTGATTAGGTAAAAGCCTTCAAACAACTCATCTTTTTTCATGTGACTAATCTTCATATTCTTCCTCGTTTTCTTGGAAATGGAGTAGATCAAGCGCAGGCTCACCTTCTGATAACTCAATGTGACGGAGCGTCCGCTCGATAGCTGTGGTACGACGGTTTAATAATTCATCAATATTGCCAGAGGCATGTTGGAGATGTTTTTGTGCCTTGACCAGAATGCCACCAAACTTGCCAAACTCGGTCTTGACGCTGGAAAGCGTTTTGCTGATATGATCGGCACTCTTTTGGATATTGAGAGTTTTGAAACCAACTGATAGGGAATTGAGGAGAGCTGACAGGGTACTTGGACCTGCGACAATAATCTGCTCCTCCCGTCTCAAATCATCAAAGAAGACAGGATTGCGGACGATTTCTGAGTAGAGACCTTCTGTCGGAACAAACAAAACTCCAAAATTAGTCGTCCGAGGCGGTGCTATGTACTTGCTCCTGATATCCTTGGCAAAGCGCTTGACGCTTGCTAAGAGCGACTTACGACACCGTTCGATTTCATCCTTGTTACCTGCTTCATAGGCTTCTTCCAAGCGGTAATAATCAGCCAATGGAAACTTGGAGTCAATTGGTAGATAGACGTATTCTTGGTCTCCTTGTCCGGGTAACTTAATGGCATACTCCACTCGTTCACTGGAGTTTTCAACCGTTGCGTATTCTCGTTCGTACTGTGCAGGTGTCATGATGTCCTCAATAATTTGCCCCAATTGCAATTCACCCAGAATCCCTCGCGTCTTGGTTCCAGTGAGAACCTTATTAAGGGCTCCGACATCACGGGCAACTGTCTGCATTTCTCCAAGACCACGATTGACAGACTCCAATTGCTTGGAAACTGTCTCAAAGGAAGCCTGCAAGCGTGTCTGTAAGGTCTTTTCTAGTTTTTCCTCGACTGTTTGGCGCATTTGTTCCAAACGTTGCTCATTTGATTCCTGCAGGGCTTGAAGACGTTGGTCGGTCTTATCCCTAGTTTGCAAGAGATTCTCTGTCATTTCTTGACGGACCTGAGTCAGGCCTTGGTGCAATTCCATTCGCACTTCTTGCAAACGGTCGCTGACAGCCACTTCTAAGTCTTTTTGATCCAACTGACTGGCTTGTCTGGCTTGTTCAAAGCGGTAATCCAACTGGTCTGACAAGTGATCTGCCTGATCCTCCAAGCTCTTGGTCAGATATTTTTCCTGCTTATCCTGCCTTTGCCAAATGAGAAAGAGGCCTACCAGGTTAGCAATCAATAATAGAATAAGTAAACTTTCCATCCTATCTCCTGTCCTTGCTATGCAACACGACCACATAACCATCTGGGCAAGTCACCGAAACTTCCCTATCTATATATTCGTTAGAAGCGTACACTTTTTTAAAGAAAAAATTTTCCTCTGTCAACTCATACTTAGCTCCAAGAATGGTCAGCCGGCTATCCCGAACCGGCATAAAGGCTAGATAGTCATAGTCCGAGCGGGGTTCTAGCTGACTGGTTCCTTCTGGACAATAGGCAATCAAATTTTGCCCATCCTCAATTTCTATCTGGCGCATATAAGGCGCCAACTTGGGATTGCTAGGAAGAAAAACATTGGCCAGCATATGATCAATACGTCCACCCAAAGCACCGAAAATAGTGACCTGAGCCTGAGGATTTTTCTCAAAGATGGTTAAGAGAGCCAATTCCAAATCTGTATCATCTTTTTCTGGTCGGGCTTGGACAAAATGCTGGGCACGTTTTTGAATCACCTGTCGCTCTTCTTCCGTCACAGAATCAAAATCTCCGACTGCTAGAGCAAGAGGCAAATCTTCCTCCAAGACCCAAAGCGAACCTCTATCCACTCCGACAAAGCAATCGAAGTCTGTACGGTAGTGACCGCGGTCTCCTCCTGCAAAAACGGCAACCCTAGTCCAGTTGTTTTCTGAGAGTTTGTACTCGCTCATTGACATCTCCCTTAAAGACATAGGAACCTGCTACAAAAACGGTCGCACCAGCTTCTTTGGCTAGAGCAATAGTTTGGTCATCAATCCCACCATCCACTTCAATCTCAAAGTTCAAACCCTTTTCCTGACGAAGAGCAACCAACTCACGAACCTTATCCATGGTTTCTGGTAGGAAAGCTTGACCGCCAAATCCAGGGTTAACCGTCATGACTAAGACTTGCTCAACTAGATGAAGGACGTGCTTGATGGCTTCAACTGGTGTGCCAGGATTGATAACGACTGAAGGCTTAACTCCGAGTGAACGAATTTTTTGAAGGGCGCCATGAATATGAGGCGTTGCTTCCGCATGGATGCTGATGATATCGGCACCTGCACGCGCAAAGTCTTCTAAATGATGCTCTGGATTAGCTACCATCAAGTGGCAGTCAAAGACCATCTTGCTATGAGGGCGAAGAGCTTCGACCACACCTGCACCAAAACTGATTTGCGGTACAAAATGACCATCCATGATATCGATATGGGCATATTCTGCACCAGTTGCTTCTAGGCGTTTGATTTCACGTTCAAAGTTGGCATAATCTGCTGCCAGAATTGACGGAGCAATCTTGTATTGAGACATAGGTTTCTCCTTATTTTGGAATTTTTTTGCTGACCTTTTTATAGGTTTCTCTGCGATTTTCAATTTCACTGAGGAATTGCAGGTAGTTGTCAAAACGGAAGGTAGCAATGGCACCCTCTTCTACTGCCGGCTTCACTGCACAGGACGGCTCATGGGTATGGGTACAAGTGCGGAATTTGCAGTTTCGGCTGACAGTAGCAATCTCTGGGAAGGCCTGATTGAGGTCTTCAGCCGTTGACACTTCATAGTCCAAGGATGAAAATCCCGGTGTATCTGCGATTTTACCTCCATTGAGATTATAAAAACTAACTGCTCGAGTAGTGTGGCGCCCACGACCCAGACTGTCTGAAATTTCTCCTGTTTCAAGATTGAGGTCTGGTGCGATTTTATTGAGAAGAGTTGACTTCCCAACACCTGTCTGCCCCATAAAGACTGTAACCTTGCCTGTTAACAAGGGCAGGAGTTCCTCTTTACTGGTCACAAAGTCATAGCCGATATCAGCATAAGTCTGTTCATAAAAATCCAGTTCTCCCCTATCTTCCAACAAATCCATCTTGGAAATATAGACGATGGGATGGATGCCCTTGTGCTCTAATAGAACCAAGAAACGATCCAGCAAATTGTTGTTAAATTCAGGTTCCTTGACGGACATGATTACTACAGCTTGGTCAATATTGACAATGGGAGGACGGACTAGACTGTTTTTGCGTTCGTGAATCTTGAGAATATAGCCTTCTGAATTTTCCTCGGCAGAAAAATCGACCCAGTCCCCAACATAAGGGGTATGACCTTTTTTACGGAAATTTCCACGCGCGCGCGTCTGATAAACCTGGCCCTCACTCTCTACATAGTAGAACCCAGCCAAGGCTTTAATGATTTGTCCCTGCATCTTAGAGTCCTTGCCCTTTAAGCGCGTCTGCTAGACTGGCAAATTCTGCCAAGCTGAGAGCTTCCCCACGCACACTTGGTGACAAGCCTGCTTGGTCCAAAGCCTTGGTCAGCTTGTCCTTGACCTCTTCAGTCTTACCAAAGTAACCTGTCAAGTTATTCCATAAGGTCTTGCGGCGATGGGTAAAACTAGCCTTGGAAACCTTAAAGAAGAAGTTCTCGTCTTCCACTGCTACAGCTGGCTCTGGACGGCGCACCATTTTCAAGATGGCTGAGTCCACATTTGGCGCTGGCACAAAGACCGTACGAGGCACGATGAAGGCAACCTTGGCAGTCATGTAGTACTGAACCGCAATCGACAAGCTACCATAAGCCTTGGTATTCGGTTGAGCGGAGATGCGGTCTGCCACTTCTTTCTGCATCATAACCACAAACTCACTAAAAGGAATTCCACTCTCGATCAAGTGCATGAGAATAGGCGTTGTGATGTAGTAAGGCAAATTAGCCACTACCTTGATTGGCAGGTCAGGATTTTTAAAATTCTGGATATGTTGCGCCAAATCGACCTTGAGAATGTCCTCGTTGACTACGGTCACATTGTCAAAATCACGCAAGGTATCTGCCAAAATAGGCACCAAACGGTGGTCAATTTCAAAAGCCATGACCTCTGCTGCACGCTCAGCCAGAAACTCCGTCAAGGCACCAATACCTGGGCCAATTTCGATGACATTAACCTGGTCATCAATCTCAGCCGTATCCACGATTTTTTGAAGAATATTGGTATCCGTCAAGAAATTTTGCCCGAAGGACTTTTTAAAGGTAAAACCGTGACGCTCCAGCACTGCCTTGGTCACGCTATAATCTGCAATTCTCATTTATTCTCTTTTCTAATCTATGCGACAATGTATCCAAACAAAATGACTCTCTCCTGAACTCTGGTACATCAGGTCTTTTAAATAGATATTTGGATTTGTCAATTCTTTTGTTTTTGTATAATAAGTGGCCACTGTTTTTCCACCATGTAGGAGGTGCCATTCTGCCCAGTCTAAATTAGGCAAATATCTGTCCTTTTGAAGAAAACCACAAAGCTCCTCAACTGTCATATCCTCCGGGACATCAAGATCCATCTGATGAGAGAAAACATCATCACCCATACAGACAGAATCTCTATCAACTCGTATTTTCATTTCACTCTTTCCTTGTAAACATCTATTTAAATATTATCAAAGTGAATCCCCTGACATAAATCTACTTACTACTATTGTAACACATTCCCCTTACATTTGGGGTCTGCTTAGCTGTTCTCATAAGATTTCATAGCTTCTTCCACTTCTGCCAATGCAACCCCAAACAACTCTAAGCGCTTGATGAGTTGCTTGCCGTTAGAATAGCCGATTCGGAGAGCCTCTCCAAGATATTCTCTGCGCTTACGGCTGTCTGCTCCTGCTAGAAAACCAAGGCGGATTAAGTCGCTACGACTGATGTCAAACCGACTCTCATGATCAAATTGTTCTGTCACCTGAGCTAGAGCCGTTTTCAAGTCTTCATAGCTGGCATGCTCAATCCCCAGAGAACGCCCCTTGGTCTTAGACTTGGGAACAGCTTCATCTCGTTTGAGGAAGGCATGCTGAACTGTTGGAATGGCCGTCATAATCATGCGACGAATCCGCTCCCCATTAAAATCTGGGTCTGTAAAGACAATGACTCCATGACGTTGGTGCAAGCGCTGAATCCGCTCTAGATCCTGCTCATTGATGGCAGAACCTCGTGTCTCATAGGTCTCTACATCGAAATAGCGTTTGAGATTGGCCGTATCATCGCGCCCTTCGACCACGATAACTTGGGAAATTTTTTCTTTCATTACTTGCTGTCCAATCCAAAAATTCGTTCTGCATTTGCAGTTGTTACCGCCGCTAACTCTTCTGCCGTCATGCCACGCAAGTCAGCGATAAAGTCCACTACATAGCGCGTATAGGCTGTTTTGTTTTCGCGACCACGCTTAGGTACAGGAGCCAGGTAGGGCGCATCTGTTTCCACCAAAATCTTGTCCAGAGGCAGCTCTTTAGCAGCCTCTTGGATATCAGTTGCCTTCTTGAAAGTCACCACTCCTGAGAAGGAAATGATCATACCAAGCGCGACAAACTTCTCTGCCCACTCAAGAGTCCCTGAAAATGAGTGCATAATCCCACCACGAGGACCAACGCCCTCACTTTTGATAATCTCATAGGTATCTTCCAGCGCATCACGAGTATGGACAACAAAAGGCAAATCCAAGTCCTTAGATAGCTGAATCTGACGACGAAAAACCTGCTCCTGCACCTCTTTTGGCGCTGTCATCCAATGATAATCCAAACCAATCTCACCTAAAGCCACAACCTTGGGATGCTTGAGCTTATCAAGCAAGTAGTCTTCAACCTCCTCTGTATAAGTTCCAGCTTCTGTTGGATGCCAACCGATAGTCGCGTAAAGTTGGTCATACTCATCTACCAACTCCAAGGCACGCTCAATCGTCGGTTTATCAAAACCAACAATATTCATCTGTGTCACACCCATCTCAGCAGCCAAGGCAATTTCTTCTGCCTCACGACCTGCAAATTCTTCTACATTCAAGTGTGTATGTGTATCAAAAATCATCTCTTCTAACCTCGTTTTCTATCTACTATTATACCAAAAAACTGTCCTCTCTCCTCATCTGGAAAAAATATTCTAAACTCCATCGTCATCTCTTGACGCTCTTTTTCCAAAGCAGTATAATAACACTTATTGAAATTTTCAGAAAAGGAAAGAAAATGCTTACAAAATTAAAACAGACCTTTATCGGTCGTCCTCTTAAGTCCTTAACCGAAGGCGAAGGGGGACTGCTGGGAAAAATGCAGGCACTAGCCATGTTGTCAAGCGACGCTCTATCCTCCATCGCCTATGGGCCTGAGCAAGTAGTTCTCGTCTTGGCTAGTCTCTCTCCTCTAGCTATATGGTGGAGCCTTCCTATCGGCCTCTTTGTCCTCCTGCTTCTAGCTAGCCTGACCGTTTCCTACCGTCAAATCATCCATGCCTATCCTCAGGGGGGAGGGGCATATATGGTTACTCGAGAAAATCTATCTCCCCAACTTGGCTTGATTGCTGGAGGTAGTCTTCTGGTTGACTATATGTTGACCGTAGCAGTATCCGTTGCATCTGGAGCTGACGCTATCACAGCAGCTCTCCCAGCTCTTCACCATTACAACCTCCACATCTCCATTTTTCTGGTTTGCTTGCTCATGCTCTTGAACTTACGGGGCTTAAAAGAATCTGCCAGTTCACTGATGATTCCTGTCTATCTCTTTATCATCAGTACCGTCTTTCTCTTGCTCTATGGATTCTTTCAACTAGTAACTGGTTCTCTCAGCTATCAGGCGACTTCACCTATCGGGCATGCTGTTCCGAGTCTGTCTATCGTTCTCATCCTAAGAGCTTTTACCAGCGGATCTGCCTCTCTGACAGGGGTTGAAGCTATTTCAAATGCCGTTCCCTTTTTCAAGGCTCCAAAAGAAAAGAATGCTGCTCAAACCTTGACCATTATGTCACTGATTTTAGGTTTTCTTTTTGCTGGTATCACCTTCCTAAACTACTGGATGGGGATTATGCCTCAACACGGAGAAACTATTCTTTCACAGATGGCTCAAGGCATCCTTGGCAATTCCTTCTTAGGTCACCTTGGGTATTATATCTTCCAATTCTCCACAGCCTTGATTTTGGCCGTAGCTGCAAATACTGGCTTTTCGGCCTTCCCTATGCTGGCTTACAATATGGCTAAAAACAAATACATGCCCCATCTCTTTATGGAAAAAGGAGACCGCCTAGGCTACTCCAATGGAATTTTGACTCTGGCTTTTGGAGCTATGATTCTTCTTCTCATTTTTAATGGCAATACCGAACGCTTGATTCCTCTTTATACTATCGGGGTCTTCGTTCCCTTCGCCCTATCTCAGACTGGGATGATTCGTCATTGGAAAAAGGAAAATGGGACCAACTTCTTAAAACCTGCTCTTGCTAATATCCTTGGGGCAATCATTTGCTATGCGATTGTACTAATCCTGCTCTTTTTCCGTCTCAGTGATATCTGGCCTTTCTTCCCGATTATTCTCGTACTCACCCTACTCTTTTTGGCAATTCACAGTCATTACCAAAAAGTAGCCCAACAGCTGCGACTCTATGAAGGAATCGAAAAACGTACTTACGACGGCAATCTGGTTCTAGTCCTAGTAGGAAATGTCACCCGAGTCAGCGTCGGAGCTATTAACTACGCTCAAAGTATCGGTGACGAAGTCCTAGCCATGCATATTTCTACAAAGGAGACAGCAAAAAAAGATCAAGAAATTCTCCAAGAATTTGCTGATTACTTCCCAACCATTACTCTAGAAAACATCAAAACCAGCTACCGCGACATCATCACCCCTACTGTCAAGTATGTCAAACGGGTTTCCGAGGACGCTCAGAAAAAGAACTATACAGTCACTGTCCTCGTCCCCCAGTTTATCCCCAATAAACCTTGGCAAAATATCCTGCACAATCAGATGAGTCTCAAACTCAAATACGCCCTTCGTTGGCACCAAGACGTCGTTGTCGCTAGCTACTCTTATCACTTAAAAGAATAAAGAAAAGGCCCTACCAGAACCAATAAGCGTCTGGTAAGGCCTTTTTCTGAATCCTGTCACTATGCTTAACTGAAAAGCATGACTAGGCATATTATTGAATGTGGTTAGCTAAATCTTCCTGAGCTTTTTTATTTGACTCAGCTTTTTCTTTTAGCCATTTTTCGTAGAGCTCTTGGTACTGTTTAGCAGTTACTGGTTCTTTTTGCAATTCAACATATTTGTAGTTGTCAGAATCTCCTTTGTGCCCAACAAATGAGAATGGACCTGTAAACGGAACTGTCTTACGGAAAATTGGATTAGCTCCTCCACTTTGAACCGGTAGGAAGAGGGCACTATCTGTCAACCAAGCTTGAACTTCGGCAAATTTTTCATAGCGAGCTTGAGTATCTGTGATTTCCGCATCAGCCTGATCTAAGAGTTTCTTATAGTCAGAAAGACCAATCTTGTCCTTAACTTCCTTGTCTTTTCCTTCAGACAAGCCCATGTTTTTCAACTGAGAACCAGAGTCTGGATCCAAGAGATCAAGATAGGTTTTCGGATCTGAGAAATCTCCACTCCAACCCGAGATATCAATGTCGTAATCCTTTTGATCGGCGGTGTCCGCAAAGAAAGTTGCCTGATTTTTTTCGTCTGGAGAAAGTTGAATCACATCAATAACAATGTTATCCGATCCAAGTGTTTCTTCCACTGTTTGTTTGAAAGATCCAGCCTGTTGCACATCTAACTTAGCAGTCTGGTCAACTGGCATATCTAAATGAATTGGGAAAGTTACTCCCTGAGTTTGCAGACTTTCTTTAGCCTTAGCAAACTTCTCTTTGGCCTTTTCAGGATTCAAGAAAGCTTGCTTACCATCGTTTAGGTTGATGTTTGCCCAATCTTTACCGTAGTTGACAATTTTTTCATTGACAATGTCACCGAAGTTCTTATCGCCAACTTGGACAAAGTTACTTGGTGTAACTGTGTTACGCAAGATACGGTCTGCTCCATCTTCACCATTTGTCTGTGCTGCATAGGCATGACGGTCAAAGGCAAAGTTGATAGCCTGACGGAAATCCTTATTTTGCATAGCTGCACGTGAATCTGTCTTTTCCTTATCAGACTGTTTCATAGTCTGCTTGTAGCTTTGACGATTAACATTGAAAAGATAATAGAAAGTAAGTGAGTTTTGCGGTGTGTAGGTAATCTTGTCCTCATTCCCCTTTTTGAGTTCAGCAAACACTGAACTTGTTGGGAAGATTCGGCCATCTGTATAGTTACCATCCAAGAAACCTCGAGCCAAACTATCTTGGTCTGAACCGTCAAAGAAAGAGAGCTTCACTTTCTCAATTTTAACATTGTCCTTATCCCAGTAATTAGGGTTTTTATCAAACTCAATCAAAGATTTTGATGTGAAGGACTTAAACAAGTAAGGACCATTTGACAAGATACTTGATGGTGTCACACTTCCAAAGTCATCTCCCTTAGCCTTCAAGAAAGCTTCATTTACCGGACTAAGGATACTTGCTGTTGTTTTAGAGTTCCAATAAGTCTCTGGTTGATTGAGAGTGTATTGTAGTGTGTAATCATCCACCGCCTTAACACCAACAGTTGCAAAATCAGATGATTTCCCTTCAACATAGTCTGCTAGCCCTTTGATAGAGTCTTGTACCAAGTACAAGTTTTCAGCCTTTTTATCAGCCGCATACTTAAGACCAGTCACAAAGTCATGAGCTGTTACATCCGCATACTCTTCTCCTTCAGAAGTGTACCATTTAGCTCCCTGACGGATCTTATAAGTGTAGGTCAAACCATCTTTTGACACAGTCCATGACTCAGCCATAGAAGGAATGAGATTGCCATACCGGTCATTTTCCAACAAACCATCAATCAAGTTGGTTGTGATGCTAGAAGTGGAACCACGTGTTGAAGTAATGTAGTCTAATGTATCCGGATTGCTGGCAAATACATAAGAGTAGGTTTTATCTGCATTACTTGATTGGGAAGACCCACATGCTGCTAAAGCTAGACCTGCTGTCAAAGCCATAGCTCCAAAAAGCATAACTTTTGATTTCTTCATGATTATTCTCCAATTTTACAGTATGTGAAATATTATACACTATTTGAGGAAAAATATAAAGCCTTTTTGTACTTTTTTACAAAAATAAAAATCAGTAGACTCGAGTTCCTACTGATTTTTGATAGAATTCGTTTGGATTATGCAGCCAAAACTTTGCGTCCTTTACGACGACGAGCTGCCAATACGCGACGACCGTTTTTAGTTGACATACGGTTACGGAATCCGTGTTTGCGCGCACGACGAAGTTTACTTGGTTGATAAGTACGTTTCACGATGAATACCTCCTCATAGATTTTGTATTCGTTTAGCCGGCTATAAAGTGATCAGTTACTAAACATACTTTACTATTCTATCTGATTCTTTCACTTTTGTCAATAGCTCTAGGCAAATGTTTCCAGCTTTTTAGCGCTTTTTCAAATGTAAGCCCTATCTACGATACTGTTTCAAGAAACGAGTCATCTTTTCTTGGATTTGGGCTAGTTCATCGACACGAGGAAGATAGACGATACGGAAGTGGTCTGGTTCCTGCCAGTTAAAACCTCGACCATGAACCAAGAGAACCTTTTCCTGTTTCAAGAAATTAAGGACAAACTGCTCATCATCATCGATACGATACATATTGCGGTCGATTTTCGGGAAGATATAGAGCCCAGCCTTGGGTTTAACAGCAGAGAGACCTGGAATCTCTTGAATAGCATTGTAAATGAAATTTCTTTGCTCGTAAATTCGTCCACCAGGAAGGAGCAATTCATCGACCGACTGGTGGCCACCCAAGGAAGTTTGTACGACTTGTTGGGCCAAAACGTTAGAGCAAAGGCGCATATTGGACAGCATATTGAGCCCTTCGATATAGCCTTTAACATGTGTCTTAGGACCAGACAAAACCATCCAACCCACACGGAAACCAGCGATACGGTGGGATTTTGACAGACCATTCATGCTGACACAGAAGACATCTGGTGCCAAGCTCGCCACAGGAGTATGCACATGTCCATCCATGACCATACGGTCATAGATTTCATCCGCAAAAATAATCAAATCGTTTTGACGGGCAATCTCAATAATCTCCAGCAAAAGTTCCTTAGGATAAAGGGCTCCAGTTGGATTGTTTGGATTGATAAGAACAATGGCCTTGGTATTGGAAGTGATTTTTGACTTAATATCGTCAATATCTGGATACCATTCTGCAGCTTCATCACAGATATAGTGAACGGCATTTCCCCCAGCTAGGCTGACGGCTGCTGTCCAGAGAGGATAGTCTGGCATTGGCACTAAGACCTCATCCCCATTGTCCAAAAGCCCCTGCATGGACATGACGATCAACTCACTGACACCATTTCCAAGGTAAATATCGTCAATATCTACGTTGGGGAATTTCTTCAATTGGCAATACTGCATGATGGCCTTACGGGCTGAGAAAATCCCTTTGGAGTCAGAATACCCTTCACTATCACGCGCATTCATAATCAAGTCATGAATGACCTCGTCTGGCGCTGTAAAGCCAAATTCTGCTGGATTTCCTGTATTTAGACGTAAAATCTTTTCTCCGTTTGCTCGCATCCGCATGGCTTCTTCCAAAACAGGACCACGGATATCATAAGCAACATGCTCTAACTTACTAGACTTGTTATATTCTTTCATCTTGTTTCCTCAATTCATCAGGATAGTAACATTATACCACTAGAAAGAGAATGCGACAAGTTTACTGAAATGTGTTACTAGGTTTGTATAGAAGAAAAACCTCACTAAAAGCGAGGTCAAGAAAAGTGAGATAGCAGGAATTCTGCCAAAGACATATCACATACCAAAAGATAAACCTAGAAAAAGCAAGCCTAAAAAGGAGTCATAAAGAAGATTAAACATGAGGAAAAGTCCCCATATCATCAAGTAATCCATGCGCCCACTTCGTTTTGCAACTAGGAATAAGATTACATGGTAAAGTAGATGAAAGACTAAAAAGCCGATAAAACCTGGATAAAGAAGGGGAATCAGCTTCTCTAATTGCCAAATCATGATAACTTCTACCAAGACCGACACTAGGATAATTCCATAATAAAGGAAATTTGATTTTTTTGTTTCTTGAAAAGAGTTTTTCATCATTCTCCCTCCTTTCACTTCTTTCCTGCTATCCTTTCTTTTATTTTATCATATATTTATATAGATTTTAATCGCTAACATTCTTTTGAAAAATACTTTTTTTGCTTTACTTCTATAGTGAAAAGGTTTACAATTATAGTAAGAAAATTTCAGGAGGTTTCATTATGGCACAACGTTACCAAAATATCATGGTCGCAATCGATGGTTCTAAGGAAGCGGACTTGGCTTTTGTCAAGGGAGTTCATTCTGCTCTACGCAACGACGCTAAACTCACCATCGCACATGTCATTGACACACGCGCTCTCCAAAGCGTATCCACCTTTGATGCTGAAGTTTATGAAGAACTCCAAGTCGACGCTGAAAGTCTGATGAAAGAGTACGAAAAACGTGCTAAAGATGCTGGTGTGGCAGATGTTCATATCGTCATTGAAATGGGAAATCCAAAGACCCTCTTGGCACGTACTATTCCAGATGCTGAGGAAGTGGACCTCATCCTCGTTGGCGCAACTGGTCTCAACGCCTTTGAACGCCTCTTGGTCGGCTCTTCATCTGAATACATTCTCCGCCATGCTAAGGTCGATTTGCTGGTGGTGAGAGAACAAGAAAAAACCTTATAATCACAAAGAAAAGGAGCTTAGAGCTCCTTTTTGTTTACTGTTTATTTCTCTCTTTATGACGTTCATAAGCCTTGAGCTGACGCTGCAGTTCCTTTTTAATAGCAGGTTCTGGAGCATATTTTTCTTCCCAATCATCTGGTTTTAGGATTTTGTGGGTCACTGGATCAAAATGGGCCTTGCCATCTGGGAAAATTTTCCCCATATTAGCCTGATGGACGATATCAAAAATACGTTCTGGGTCCACCCCCATCAAGACAAAACTACCGTAGGTAAAGTAAAGCGTGTCAATCAGGGCATCTACCTGACCTATCAAATCTTGCTGAGCAGGCGTCTTCTTAGCCACTTTATCGGCCGCCTTATCAAGAGCTTGATGAAGTTGCGATAGAGCTTGACCAAAGTCCTCTTCAGAAGGACTGGCAGCTCGAACAAACTCTACCAATTCTTCTATTTTAAAGCCAGCCCTGTGGGTTGCACCTTCTAAATCCCAAGCTCGAGGTTCTTCTTGGGTCCGTTCATCCATCATGTGGTGGAAGGTCTTGACCTTATTGAAATGATAATCACGGCTGACAAAGACTTTTTCTGAAGCCAAAACACCAAAATGTTCCAGTGCCTTGTGGATTCCGTCTTGTTGATTGCTAGTGGTAATGTGCTTGGCAACTTCCTTGACACTGCTACTACCATTTCCCATAGCAACCGACATCCCAACGCCTGCCAGCATTTCAAGATCGTTATCGGAGTCACCAAAGGCCATGACTTGGTTGAGGTCAAAGCCATATTCTTTTCCAACTCGGCGAATACCTTCCAATTTAGAGTTTCCTTGATTGATGACATCCGCTGCAAAAGGATTGCTACGTGTCAATTTCAAATCTTCAAAATCAGCTGCCGCCTTCTCAGATTCTTCTGGCGTCATCAGCATCAAAACTTGGTAGATAGGCTGATTGATCAGATGAAGCAGATCTTCTTCCTTTTGGGGAACAACCTTGCTGACCATACGATTAAAGGAATGACTCACTGTCCGAGTTAAAACAGAGGGAACGAAGCGACTGATTCGTTGGGAAAAAGAACCCAGACCAAAGGACAGGATTTTAGAACCCAGCATGGCATCCTTGGTCCCTAGGGCAATCTCCTTGCCCTCTTTTTTAGCATACGTAATGAGATGGCGCAAATGTAACTTGGAAATTGGGCTCGTGAACAAGACTCTTTCTTTATTAAAAATATACTGGCCATTGTAGGTTACCGCAAAATCCAGATCTAAATCGTCCATCAATTCCTTAACAAAAAAAGGTCCTCGCCCTGTCGCTACACCAACTAGCACCCCTTGTTCTTTGACAATTTTAATCGCGTCCTTAGTGGATTTCAAAACACTCTTGCGATCGTTGACCAAGGTTCCATCGATATCAAAAAAAACAGCTTTGACTTCCATCCTATCCCAATCTCCCCTTTTGTGATACAATGATTATACCACATTTCAGAAAGAGTGAGTAAATCATGCCTAAGAAAATCCTTGTTTTACATACAGGTGGGACTATTTCCATGCAGGCCGATGCTTCTGGCGCTGTTGTGACGAGTTCAGATAATCCCATGAACCATGTGTCCAACCCACTTGAAGGAATCCAAGTCCACGCCTTGGACTTTTTTAACCTACCAAGCCCCCATATCAAACCCAAGCATATGCTGGCCCTCTACCAAAAAATTAAAGAGGAAGCAGATAACTACGATGGGGTCGTGATCACACACGGAACCGATACTTTAGAGGAAACAGCCTATTTCCTTGATACCATGGAAGTTCCCCATATGCCTATCGTTCTAACAGGCGCCATGCGTAGTTCCAACGAACTCGGCAGTGATGGCGTTTATAATTATCTGAGTGCTTTACGAGTGGCCAGCGATGACAGAGCTGCTGACAAAGGGGTTTTGGTTGTTATGAACGATGAAATCCACGCTGCCAAGTATGTTACCAAGACGCATACGACCAACGTCGGCACCTTCCAGACCCCAACACATGGACCACTTGGTCTGATTACGAAGCGGGAAATCCTCTACTTCAAAACAGCTGAACCTCGTGTTCGCTTTGACCTTGATCACATACAAGGCTTGGTCCCTATCATCTCGGCTTATGCTGGTATGACAGATGAGCTAATTGATATGCTGGATTTGGAGCAATTGGATGGTTTGATTATCCAAGCCTTCGGAGCTGGTAATGTTCCCAAAGAAACGGCTCAAAAATTAGAAAGCCTTCTGCAAAAAGGAATCCCAGTCGCCCTGGTTTCACGATGCTTTAACGGTATCGCTGAGCCTGTTTATGCTTACCAAGGTGGGGGCGTGCAGTTAAGAAAATCTGGTGTTTTCTTTGTTAAAGAACTAAACGCCCAGAAAGCCCGCTTGAAACTCCTCATCGCTCTCAATGCCGGACTAAGAGGACAGGTTTTGAAAGACTATATGGAAGGCTAAGTCTCTTCTCCAGAAAGCAAAATCAGGAAATCTTCACGATTCCCTGATTTTTTCTATTTACGTTTTCGTGTTGAGCGACGTTCTGTCAAACCATGAGGTAAGAGAACTTCACGTTCTTCCAACTCTTCCTTGTGCATAATCTTAGTCAACATACGCATGCTAATAGCACCAAGGTCATAGAGAGGTTGGGCGATAGTTGTCAAGTTTGGACGGGTAAAGCGTGAGATTTGTGAATCATCACTAGTAATGATTTCAAACTCTTCTGGTACTGACACACCGTGATCAGCCAAACCATTCAAGACACCTGCTGCCAATTCATCACCTGTTACAACTGCTGCAGTTGCATTTGATGAAATCAAGCGTTCTGCTAAGGCATAACCATCTTCATAAGTGTACTTAGACTCAAATACCAATCCTTCGCTATAAGAAATACCTGCTTTTTTCAAGGCTTCCTTGTATCCAACCAAACGAACCTTACCATTGATATCATCCACTAGTGGACCGCTGACAAAAGCAATGCGCTCATTTTCTTTAGCAAGGTAGGTCACTGCATCAATCGTAGCTTGTTTGTAGTCAATATTGACACTTGGAAGCTGATGTTCTACATCCACTGTCCCTGCAAGAACAACTGGTGTCCGAGAACGAGAAAACTCTGAACGAATTTTTTCAGTCAAGTGATACCCCATAAAGATGATACCATCCACTTGCTTAGAAAACAGTGTATTGACAACTGAAACTTCCTTGTCATCATCCTCATCACTATTGGCAAGGACGATATTGTACTTGTACATTTCAGCGATATCATCAATCCCTTTAGCAAGCGTTGAGAAATAGCCATTGGTAATATTTGGAATCACGACACCGACAGTGGTTGTCTTTTTACTTGCAAGACCACGCGCCACGGCATTTGGACGGTAATCCAAACGATCAATCACCTCAAGCACTTTTTTACGGGTGTTCTCTTTTACATTCTTATTGCCATTGACTACACGGCTAACCGTCGCCATTGAAACTCCTGCTTCACGGGCGACATCATAAATCGTTACTGTATCGTCTGTATTCATTCCATTTCCTTTCTATATCATACCTCACGAGACTCCAAAAAGAGACGGTATGAAAATTTCGTTTTCATGATTCTACTTATTCCATTTTATCACTATTTGTAAACACTTTCAAGTATTTTTTAAAGATTATTTGAAAAAATTTCATAGGAAGCTATGTTTATGAAGAAAAAATCACCTTTTCTTGATTTTTAATCCTATTTGCTGTATGATAAGGGAAAAGAAAGGAGGCAAAGATATGGCTTTTACCAATACCCACATGCGGTCGGCTAGTTTTGGCATTGTTACCAGCTTGCCTGATGATGTCATTGACTCTTTTTGGTATATTATTGACCACTTCTTAAAAAATGTCTTTGAATTGGAAGAAGAACTCGAGTTTCAATTGCTTAATAACCAAGGAAAAATTACCTTCCACTTCTCAAGTCAACACCTCCCTACAGCCATTGATTTTGATTTTAACCATCCCTTTGACCCTCTTTATCCCCCCAGAGTCTTGGTTTTAGACATGGATGGTAGAGAAACTATCCTCCTCCCAGAAGAAAATGACCTATTTTAAAAACTCTAGCCTTCAGTTACAAACGACTGAAAACTAGAGTTTTTTCTATTTTTTCAAAGCATTATACAAGTTACGGATAGGTTGCTTTAATGTCGGATGGATAAAATGAGGCGCAATTTCCTGTAAGGATTCAAGGACAAAAAGGCGTTCCGCTATGTAAGGATGAGGCAAGATGAGGTCGTCTGTATAAAGAATCTGATCCTCCACAAAGAGCAAGTCCAAATCAATCAAACGAGGTCCCCAATGCACTTCTCGAACCCGTCCCATCTCTAACTCAATGGCTAACAAGGTCTCTAATAGAACTGGGGCCGGCAACCAGGTTTCAACCTCAACCACTTGATTAGCAAAGCTATCTTGCTCGACACCTCCCCAAGGCTCCGTCGTCAAGACACTGGACTCTTTGAGAATATGGATACCTCGATTTCGCATTTTCTCAATGGCTTGTTTCAAGTTTTCTCGCTTATCCCCCATATTGCTTCCTAGGGCGATAAAGGCTCGTTGCTTGCGGCGATGAATGGTTACCGAGCAAGTATCTAGTGGCAAATGCACCGGTGCCCAAGGTTTTTTGAGTTCCAACTTCATTTCTTGGACAAGAGGATAGGCTTCAAAGGTACGCTCTACCAGTTTATAGGCTACCGTTTCAATCAAGTCATCAGTTGTTTCCTGAAACCAAGTCGTCCACTGCTGACACAATTCCCCATAATGGACAGAGGCTGTTAAATCCAAGTCTGTAGCCGCCTTGGTCATATCATAGGATAGGATTGCGGAAATAACAAACTTCTGCCCCAATTCTTTCTCACTAGGAAAAAGACCATGATAGGCAAAAATTTCCAAATCCTTAATCTGCAGTTGATCCATAATGATTCCTTTCTAGAAAAATCCACCCAAGCGGATTCTTTTTATAGTCCCATTAAACGATAAGCCTGATCTCTTAGGTCCTTATCTGTTTCAAATAGACCACGAGCTACTGTCGTCAAGGTTGCAGTGCCTGGTTTTCTGACACCACGCATACTCATACACATATGTTCCGCCTCAATGACAACAAAGGCTCCTTTAGCACCCAGATACTCCATCAAGGCATCAGCCACTTCGATATTCAAACGTTCTTGAATTTGTGGTTTTTTCGAATAAACTTCAACCGTACGGGCTAGCTTAGACAAACCTGCCACTCGGCCATCTGGAATATAGGCAATATGCGCTCTACCATAAAATGGCAAGAAGTGGTGCTCACACATGGTATGGAAAAAGATATCCTTTTCTACCACCATATTATCATCAATAATCTCAAAGGATTTTGACAAATGTTCCTCCGCTGTTTGACCAAGCCCTGAAAAAATCTCTTGGTACATACGGGCCACACGAGCAGGCGTTTCCTGCAAGCCCTCACGGTTAACGTCCTCTCCTACAGCCTCGATAATCATTTTTACAGCTGTTTCAATCTTTTGTGTATCCATTCTCGTTCTTCCTCTCCATCAGATAGGCTCTCACTTGGCTCAAGAAATACAAGGAACCCGTGACAATCCTAACTGTTTTTTTCTCTTCTTTTTTATCTGTCAATTTCTGCTCTAGAAAATCCTGCCAACTTTGGAAGCTGAGATTTCTAGACTTAGCTGCCTCTTTCAGCACGCTTTCATCAGTCGCCCGACTATCGTCAAAATGTGTCAGGGTAAGATCGGTATCTGGCATGGTCCCCAGCAAGTCCAACATATCCTCCAAGGCCTTGGTTTTGATACAAGTAAAGAGGATTTCCTTATGATAATCCGCAAAGCGTTCTTGCAAGGTTGCTACTAAAGCCTTAATGGCATGAGGATTGTGGGCCCCATCCAAAATCATCAAGGGTTCTCTAGACACAACTTCCAAGCGCCCCGGCCAACTTGTTTCTTCCAAGGCCTGAGCAAGCAAGTCATTACTTGCTAGTTCTCGACCATCCTCTTGACAAAATGTATCAAGTAAAGCTATAGCCATCCCAGCATTCTCTATCTGGTGCAAACCAAGTAGGCCAGTCTGGAAGTGACCTTGTCTGAGAGAGCTAGTATAATTAAAGACTTCCCCTGTCACCACACTCTTTTGATGATCAACCTGATAATCTACCCCGTAGGCAAGTCTCGGCGCATCTTTCCCTTCCGCAATGCGGTCAATCACAGCCAAAGCTTCTGGAAAAATGCGACCTGTCACCAAGGGAATACCTTGTTTGATAATACCAGCTTTCTGCTCTGCTATAGCTTCTAAGGTATCACCAAGTAGGGCCACATGATCCAATCCAATAGTCGTGATGCCTGTTAAAATGGGCTGGCAAACATTGGTACTATCTAAAAGTCCACCCATGCCCACTTCCATGATAGCCACATCTACTTGCTCTGAGGCAAAGCAATCATAGGCTATAGCTGTGATAATCTCAAACTCGGTTGTTCCTTGTAAAGCAAGGCCCTTCTCCCCCTCAAGCAAAGACTCATAGTCTGCCATGAGGGCTTCTAGCCTAGCCTCGGGAATGGATTCCCCATTGATACTAATCTGGTCTGTGTAATGAATGAGATAGGGGGAGTTGAAAACACCAACTCTCATCCCTAGCTTTTCTAGCATATTTTTCAAAAAAGCAATGGTAGACCCCTTGCCATTGGTCCCTCCGATATGGATGACCTTGAGTTTGAGATGGGGATTGCCACGCAAAGCTAATAGTTCCACCATTCGTTCCAAACAAAAATGCGGCTGGTCCGTCCGATAGTTGACAATCCACTGATTGTTTTCAATTTCTTTCATCTTATTTATATTGTTTTAAATCTAAATTTTCCGCTTCATCAGCTAGACGAATAGCGGAGGCAATTTCAACTGCCATCTTATGACTAGCTACGTCATGCACGCGCACCACTTCTACACCCTGTCTCGCAGCAATACTGGTTACATGAGCCGAAGCCGTATCTCGATTGCGGAAACCAAGTTCTGTCTCAGGATTGACTTCAAAACCATTTTCTTCTAGGATATTGATGACAAACCGCTTACGCGAAACTCCAAGAAAGATTGGATAACCCTTCTGATGTAGTTTATCCAGGTCCCGTAAAAGAAGCAGATTTTCTTTCTTAGTCAGCCCAAAGCCAATCCCTGGATCCAACAGGATGTTTTCTTGTGCAATCCCAGCTTGATTTGCTCTCGCTAGTGCTCGTTCAAAGAAAGCCTCCATCAATTCTTCAATTGGCAATTTTTCAAAATCAGCTAACTCTTCTACTGTAAAAGTTTGACCAAAGCCAAAATGGGGGAAGATGAGCGAGCTAGGATGCTGAGGTCGAGCCATAACGGGATTAAACATGATAACCACTTTCGCTCCAGCATTAGCAATCACATGGGCCATTTTTTCATCACCCATGAGGCCTGTAATATCATTGACTAGATTAGCACCAGCAGCCAAAGCAGCTTCTGCTACTTGACTTTTCCAAGTATCAATGGAGATGAGGACATCACTTTCCTTGCGAATAGCTTTAATCACTGGAACAACACGCTGGATCTCCTCTTCTATCTCAACATAGCTACTTCCCGGCCGAGTCGATTCTCCGCCGATATCTAGCATGCTGGCTCCTTCTGCTATCAATTTACGAGCCTGCTGGAGTGCCTGCTCAAGAGCAAAAAATTGACCACCGTCCGAAAAGGAGTCTGGGGTTACATTGATAATTCCGCAAATAGCTGTCTTTGCATGATTGGCTTTACTTGACATATCGGTCACTCCCTCAAGGCTTTTCATCATATTATTTCTCTATTTTACCATAAAAAGAAAAAGATGGACACGATTGCATTCATCTTTTTCCCAATAGAAACAAGTAAGCAATTGTCAAAAATCTTAAACAGAAATCCCTAATGTCCGACTCACGATTACTACAAGAGCCAACAGACAAAAAGCAACCCCATTCACAATCATGTGAAGCAAGATAGACATTTCCAAACGTTGGGTCTTGTAAGCCGTCCAAGATAGAACCGTGGACATACCTCCATAAATCAATAAAGAAGGTAAATTACTTGGTTGGTGCAATAAAGCAAACACAATCGTACCTACTATAAATCCCAAGTTCTCCTTGCCTCGGAAAATCTTTTTAGGAACAATTCCACGACACAAGATTTCCTCACAAATTGGAGCAAGCAAGGCCAGCAAGAAGAAACTGGAAATCAACGAACTATTCTGAACCATATCGTTAATCTGAGACTGGTTAGCTGTTGTCGTCTCATTTGACAGTTGTAACAAGATAGAACCAAGTATATTTGAACAGATAATGACTAAATAACTTAATCCCAATCGTGCCAAATCCTTAGCTCTAAAAAAAGAAAAATTAAAACTTGCCAACTGCGTTTTACGAGCTCCAATAATAAATAGCACCAGAACCACAATCGAAATACCAGCAACTATCAGTCCTGACTGCAACAGTGGTACTTCATTTAAAGTTAAAATAGCAGTAACCCCTATAGGAATCTGATATAAAATTGTCGCCAGAAAAAAGATTAACAGCCAACCTGCACGATTCAATAATTCTTTCCACATATTTTTCACTTTCATCACCTATCTCCTTTGTATTCAAAAAGGGGGAAAATCCCCCTGGGTTACCCTATTATAAGGCCATGCTGATGTAGTTAAGGATAAACAAGGCATCCAAAATCCAAATCATTACATGAACATCTTTAGCTTGACCTTTGACAAGCTTAGTCAAGGTGTAAGTCAAGAAACCAACTGCAATCCCTTGAGTGATAGAGTAGCTGAATCCCATAAAGATAGATGTGAAGAAGGCAGGAACCGCTTCAGCCATATCATCCCAATGGATATTTTTCAAGCTAGCCAACATCATAATTCCGACAATAATCAAGATTGGAGCTGTAGCAGCTGTTGGTACGATAGCTAGAAGTGGGCTAAAGAAACTTGAAATTGCAAAACAGATTGCCACAACCAAGGCTGTCAAACCTGTACGTCCACCTGCACCAATACCAGCAGCAGACTCAACATAAGTCGTTACGTTTGAAGTACCGGCGATAGCACCAATTGAAGTACCAATCAAGTCTGAATAAAGAGCCTTGTCCAACTTAGCTGATTGGTGATTTTCACCATTTGTTGCTACGATACCAACTTTTTCACCAGTACCGATCAAGGTACCAATTGTATCAAAAATATCTGTCAACGAGAAGGCAAGAATAGCCATAAGAGTTTCAGGCAAGCGAGCTGTATCTGAAATCAAAGCCCCCAAACCTTCTGAACCAAGAGCCGCACCAAAGACTGTCTTCAAGTCTTCAAAGGCTGCACCAACATGGTTGTTAGCAAAATCGATACTAGACAAATCTACCAAACCAACTGCGATAGCAAGAACAGTTGTTGTCAAGATAGAGAGAATAATTCCCCCTTTAATCCCTTTGATAACAAAGAAGATAGTAATGGCAAGTCCTGCAAGAGCCACCAAAACAGCTGGATTATTAAAGCTGACCAATCCTGGAACTGCTGAAGAGTTTGCTGCAATCGTTGCTTGAGCTTTGTCAGCCCCTTCTCCTACAACAGTATAGTTGCCCGGATCAATCGTAAATTTCAAAAGTCCAGCATTCTTAATTCCCACGTAGGCAAGGAAAACACCGATACCAGCTGAAATAGCTGAGCGAAGGGCATTTGGAATCGATTCAATGATCATTTTACGAACATTTGTCAAGGTAATAATCAGTGAGATAAGTCCACAAATGAAGACCATAGCTAGAGCTTCTTGCCAAGAATAACCAAGTCCAAATACAACCGTAAAGGTAAAGAAGGCATTCAATCCCATACCTGGCGCTTGAGCATAAGGTAAGTTAGCGTAGAAAGCCATCATCAAGGTACCTGCTACTGCACCAATAATTGTTGCGAGAAACACACCCTGAGCAGGCATCCCTGTTTGCGAAAGAATTTGTGGGTTTACAAAGAGAATATAACTCATTGCAAAGAAAGTTGTTAAACCAGCGAGAACCTCTGTACGAACGTCTGTACCGTTCTCTTTTAGTTTAAATAATTTGTCCATTATTAATCTCCTTTTAATTTTTACGAACAATAATAGAATTATATCATTTATCATTCACTTTTTCAACATCTTTGTTTAATTTATTTAAGAAATTGATGGAATTTCATTTTTTGTTTGGAATCTGCTTTTCTGTCTGCTTTTTGTTATAATAGTAGACATCTTATCTGGAAAGACACTAGAAAGGTTTATATGACGAAAAAAATTATTGCAGTTGACCTAGATGGAACCCTGCTCAACTCAGACAGTCAGATTTCTGACTTTACCAAAGAAACTATTAAAAAAGTTACTGAAAAAGGGCATCAGGTTATTATTACGACAGGTCGCCCTTACCGCATGTCAAAAGATTTCTACCGTGAATTAGGCTTAGACACTCCTATGATTAATTTCAACGGCTCCCTTACTCATTTACCAGACCAAGCTTGGGACTTTGAAAAGTGTTTAACCGTAGACAAAAAATATCTGCTAGACATGGTTCAACGTTCAGAGGACATTCAAGCCGATTTTATCGCTGGAGAATATCGTAAAAAATTCTACATTACAAATCCTAATGAAAAAATTGCCAATCCTAAACTATTTGGTGTAGAAGCTTTCCAGCCTGAAGATCAATTCCAGCCTGAGTTAGTAACCAAGGATCCTAACTGTATTCTGTTGCAGACTAGAGTCAGTGACAAATATGCCTTGGCAAAAGAAATGAACGCCTTCTACCAGCATCAACTGTCTATCAATACCTGGGGAGGTCCGCTCAATATCCTTGAGTGTACACCCAAAGGAGTCAATAAGGCCTTTGCTTTGGACTACTTGCTCAAGGTAATGAACCGCGATAAAAAGGATTTGATTGCCTTTGGAGACGAACACAATGATACCGAAATGCTCGCTTTTGCTGGGAAAGGTTATGCAATGAAAAATGCCAATCCTGAGCTACTACCCTATGCAGATGAGCAAATTTCCTTGACAAATGACCAAGACGGGGTTGCCAAAACCCTACAAGATTTATTCTTATAGTCCATTCTGACCAGCTTGCAAGCTGGTCTTTGTGCTTTTTTCACAGTCTCATCAACCAGTTAATCGATTATTCTACTTTTTGCCTCCAAAACCTTGGAAAAGGCTTTCTTTTGTGATATAATTCACATATAAATACAAGAGAGCTCGTCATACTCGACTCTGTTGACACAAAATCAATCCAGTCCCGTTGTCCCTGTTCTCGGTCAATATCAAGGAGGATAGCTATATGAAAGCTGTTGTTGTAAATCCAGAAAGCACTGGTGTTGCTGTTGAAGAAAAAGTACTCCGTCCACTTGAAACTGGGGAAGCACTTGTAGAAATTGAATACTGTGGTGTTTGCCACACTGACCTCCACGTTGCCCATGGTGACTTTGGTCAAGTACCAGGACGTGTCCTAGGACACGAAGGTGTTGGTATCGTTAAAGAAATTGCCCCAGATGTAAAAAGCCTTAAAGTCGGCGACCGCGTCAGCGTTGCTTGGTTCTTTGAAGGATGTGGCACTTGCGAATACTGTACAACTGGTCGCGAAACCCTTTGCCGTACAGTGAAAAATGCCGGCTACTCAGTAGATGGTGGTATGGCTGAACAATGTATCGTAACTGCAGACTATGCTGTTAAAGTTCCTGACGGACTTGATCCAGCCCAAGCCTCTTCTATCACATGTGCTGGTGTAACAACCTATAAAGCTATTAAAGAAGCCAAAGTTGAACCAGGCCAATGGGTTGTTCTATACGGCGCTGGTGGACTTGGTAACCTAGCTGTTCAATACGCTAAAAAAGTATTCAATGCTCATGTCATCGCAGTTGATATCAATAACGACAAACTTGCCCTTGCAAAAGAAGTAGGTGCTGACATTGTGATTAACGGCCTCGAAGTTGAAGATGTACCTGGACTCATCAAGGAAAAAACTGATGGTGGAGCTCATTCAGCTGTCGTAACTGCTGTATCTAAAGTCGCCTTCAACCAGGCTGTTGACTCAGTTCGTGCTGGTGGTCGCGTAGTCGCTGTTGGTCTTCCTTCTGAAATGATGGAACTCAGCATCGTGAAAACCGTTCTAGATGGAATCCAAGTCATCGGTTCTCTTGTTGGAACTCGTAAAGACTTGGAAGAAGCCTTCCAATTCGGTGCAGAAGGTTTAGTAGTTCCAGTTGTCCAAAAACGCCCAGTCGAAGATGCCGTAGCCATTTTTGACGAAATGGAAAAAGGTCAAATCCAAGGACGTATGGTACTCGACTTCACCCACTAATCTAATAAAAACCTATTTTAAAAGTTGGAATGCGCTTCCAACTTTTTTATATTAAATTTTTTAATAGGGATTCAAAAAAACTTCTCAAAAACTTAATATATCAATATTCGCAAAAGAAGCCTTTTTCCTTTTTTATGTTAAATAGTTGCTTTTTATATGAAAACGGTTTATACTTAAACAGTCTTAAAGTTTTCTTAAACGAAAACTAAAACAAAAAAGGAGGTATGACAATAATGAGTATCGGAATCATTATTGCGAGCCACGGCGAATTTGCTGCGGGTATTCATCAGTCAGGATCTATGATCTTTGGTGAACAAGAAAAGGTTCAAGTTGTAACCTTTATGCCAAATGAAGGTCCTGATGATCTATACGCTAAGTTTAATAACGCTGTTGCTGCATTTGACGCAGAAGATGAGGTTCTAGTTTTGGCTGACCTTTGGAGTGGATCTCCATTCAACCAAGCTAGTCGCGTGATGGGAGAAAATCCTGAGCGTAAGTTTGCCATCATCACAGGACTTAACTTACCGATGTTGATTCAAGCCTACACAGAGCGCCTGATGGACGCTGCTGCAGGTGTGGAAAAAGTCGCTGCGAATATTATTAAAGAAGCCAAAGATGGCATCAAGGCTCTTCCAGAAGAGCTCAATCCAGTTGAGGAGACAGCAAGCGCTGCAGCTGCTCCAGCTGCTCCAGTTGCTCAAGCTGCTATTCCAGAAGGAACTGTTATCGGAGATGGAAAACTCAAGATTAACCTTGCCCGTCTGGACACTCGTCTACTTCACGGTCAGGTTGCAACTGCTTGGACTCCAGATTCAAAAGCAGACCGTATCATCGTTGCTTCAGACAACGTTGCCAACGACGACCTTCGTAAAGAATTGATTAAACAAGCAGCTCCTAACGGAGTAAGAGCCAATGTTGTACCAATCCAAAAATTGATTGAGGTTTCAAAAGACCCACGTTTTGGAGAAACACATGCCCTTATCTTGTTTGAAACACCTCAAGATGCCCTTCGTGCCATCGAAGGTGGCGTGCCAATCAAGACTCTTAACGTAGGTTCTATGGCTCACTCAACTGGTAAAACAATGATCAACAACGTTTTGTCTATGGACAAAGAAGACGTTGCTACATTTGAAAAAATGCGTGACCTCGGTGTTGAATTTGACGTACGTAAAGTACCAAACGACACCAAAAAAGATTTGTTTGACTTGATTAACAAAGCCAACGTTCAATAATAGACATCAATAACTATCGAAGAATTCTAAGAAAATTTTTCACTTTATTATCATTAAATAGAAAAGGAATAAAACCATGTCAGATATTTCAATTATTTCTGCTGTCTTGGTTGTAGTTGTTGCCTTCCTTGCAGGTCTTGAAGGTATCCTCGACCAATTCCAATTCCATCAACCAATCGTCGCATGTACCCTTATCGGACTTGCAACTGGTAACCTCGAAGCAGGGGTTATGCTTGGTGGATCACTTCAAATGATCGCCCTTGGTTGGGCAAACATCGGAGCGGCCGTAGCTCCTGACGCTGCTCTTGCATCTGTTGCTGCAGCAATCATCTTGATCAAAGGTGGTAACTTTACTACTGAAGGTATCGCCGTTGCAACAGCAACAGCTATCCCTCTTGCCGTAGCTGGACTTTTCTTGACTATGATTGTTCGTACAATCTCAGTTGGTTTGGTTCACACTGCAGATGCTGCTGCTAAAGAAGGAAATATTGCAGCTGTTGAGCGTGCTCACTTTATCGCACTTCTTCTTCAAGGTCTTCGTATTGCTATCCCTGCGGCCTTCCTTATCGCTATCCCAGCTTCTGCCGTTCAAGATGCTCTTAAATTGATGCCAGACTGGTTGAACGGTGGTATGGCTGTCGGTGGTGCTATGGTCGTTGCCGTTGGTTACGCTTTGGTTATCAACATGATGGCGACTCGTGAAGTATGGCCATTCTTCGCTATCGGTTTTGCTCTTGCAGCAATCTCTCAATTGACTTTGATTGCCCTTGGTGTAATCGGTGTTGCCCTTGCCTTCATCTACCTCAACCTTTCTAAACAAGGTGGAAACGGTGGCGGAGGTGCTGCAACTTCTAACGACCCAATTGGTGATATCTTAGAAGACTACTAGAAAGGGGAACAATCATGGCTGAAAAAATTCAATTATCAAAATCAGATCGCCAAAAAGTTTGGTGGCGTTCACAATTCCTTCAAGGTTCATGGAACTACGAACGTATGCAAAACTTGGGTTGGGCTTACTCTTTGATCCCAGCTATCAAGAAACTTTACACTAAAAAAGAAGACCAAGCTGCTGCTCTTGAGCGCCACCTTGAGTTCTTCAACACTCACCCATACGTAGCTGCTCCAATCATGGGGGTTACTCTTGCACTTGAAGAAGAACGCGCAAACGGTACTGAAATCGATGACGCTGCTATCCAAGGTGTTAAGATCGGTATGATGGGACCTCTTGCTGGTATCGGTGACCCAGTTTTCTGGTTTACAGTACGTCCGATCCTTGGTGCCCTTGGTGCATCACTTGCTGCAACTGGTAACATCGTTGGACCACTTCTCTTCTTCTTTGGATGGAATGCAATCCGTATGTCATTCCTTTGGTATACACAAGAGTTTGGTTACAAGGCTGGATCTGAAATCACTAAAGACATGTCAGGTGGTATCTTGAAAGACATCACTAAGGGTGCATCTATCCTTGGTATGTTCATCCTTGCCGTTCTTGTACAACGTTGGGTATCCATCAACTTCACTATCAACCTTCCAGGCAAACAATTGTCAGAAGGTGCCTACATCAACTTCCCAGAAGGTGCTGTTACTGGTGGAGAATTGAAGGGCATTCTTGGTCAAGCGCTTAGTGGTATGAGCCTAGATAGCGTTCAACCACAAACACTTCAAGGTCAGTTGGACTCATTGATTCCAGGATTGATGGGACTTCTCCTTACTTTCCTTTGCATGTGGTTGCTTAAGAAAAAAGTATCACCAATCTCAATCATCCTTGCACTCTTTGCAGTAGGTATCGCAGCTCGTTTCTTCGGTATCATGTAATCAAGAAACTCAAAAGGAACCAGGTTCTAAACCTGATTCCTTTTTTCTATGTTTTTATACTCAATGAAAATCAAAGAGCAAACTAGGAAGCTTGGCGCAGGTTGCTCAAAGCTCTGCTTTGAGGTTGTAGATAGAACTGACGAAGTCAGTAACATATATACGGCAAGGCGAAGCTGACGTGGTTTGAAGAGATTTTCGAAGAGTATTATTCTGCCAAGGCTCCCATTGGATCCCATGGTGCAAGTACGATTGGTTCTGCTTCATAGGCAACTTGTTCTTCGGTTGTTAACAATTCTTTACGGACAACGATTTGGTATGTGTATTCGTCCATCCAAGCGTCTGAGGCAACAAAGTAACCATCTGTACCGACCTTGTCTCCCCATGAGTTTTCAACCTTCCACTTGGTTGACTTGCCATTTTCGTCCAAGTCCACACCTGTCAAGACCATAGCATGGGTCATTAAGCTTTCGCTATAGTCCAAACGTCCAGCCTTGTCTTGAGTAAGTTTAATGTCCATGCTTGATTCAAAGTCATAAACATCTGTCGCAAGGATTCCAGCTTTGCGGTTGCTGAGCTGGCCGACATCAGAACCAAACCAAACAGTCTCTCCTGCTTGCATTTGGGCAATCGCCAATTCTTTCAAGCGTTCCATTGGAACGTTGATGTAGCGAACCGCACGGCTACCAACCACATTTCCCAACATCTCAACTGTATAAGATTGGCCATAAGGCTTGTCAGCAGTTGGAGCATTGATAACAGAAACGTAATCTTCTAGAGGAAGATTGACATATTTCTTATAAAATTCCTGTGGTGTAATCCCCTTTTCACTTTGGTAGTTGTTATCTTTATCGCGATAAGCAAAGTCAAATTTACGTGGTGGAAGTCCTAAAGACATAGCAAGAAAATTAAAGATTTCTTGCAAGAGATCTTCTTTCTTAGCTTGAACAGTCACTTGGTCTGCACCAGAAGCCAACAAATCACGCAAGATTTGAGCATCTTGGCGAAGCAATTTGTTAAGGATGGCATTGAGCTCACGGCTGTTGCTAGATGAGATAGACTCGGGATAAACAGACTTAGGCACGACACCGTATTTCTCAAAGAGAGACACTACCATATCCCACTGTCCACCGTCTTGTTGAGGTGTTTGGAGTAGGAAGCTAACCTTGCGGCTCGTCAATTCTTGGTCTGCAGTCGCAATGACTTGCTCCAAGAACCAGTTTGATTTCTCATACTTGTCCCAGAAGAAGGTGTGGGCTTGTGACAGTTCAAAGTTTTCGAGCTTGTATTGAGAGATGAGTTTGTGACGGAAGGTATTAAGGGCTGCAAACATCCAGCAACGACCAGATGCTTTCTGGTTGGTAACCTTGTCCTTGGTCAAATCAAGCGAGAAAACAGGTGTATTGTCTACATGGCTTTGACGGCGTTCTAGAGCTGCAAAAATTCCGTTGTGACTGGCAGCATTTTCGATCGCTTGGTATTTGACATTTGCTTCATAGTTGGCAAATAATTTATCAGTAAATGATTCTTGAATCGCGTTCATAGATTCCTCCTTTTATTCTACTGTCTATTATAACTCTTTTCACAAAGGAAGCAACCGAAAAACTTAAAAAGGCAAGGACATTCTCCTCACCTTTTTACTAAAATAAATTAACTTAAGAAATACTAGCAAGGAGAACTTCTAATTCCTCCTTGGTCAAGCGACGCCATTCTCCTCGTTCTAAGTTCTCATCCAAGGCTAAAGTTCCCATCGTCAAACGTTGCAAGTCCACGACTTCCTTACCACAGTAGGCTACCATGCGTTTGACCTGATGAAACTTCCCTTCTGCTATGGTCACTCGAACCAAACTTTGATTCTTTTCTGGATCTACCGACACAAGCTCCAGCTTAGCTGGCTGGCAGGTGAAATCCTTGAGCGGAATGCCCTTGGCAAATGTATCCACATCTTCTTGGCTCATGATGCCTTCGACTTGAGCCAAATAGGTCTTATCCACATGACGTTTGGGTGAAAGCAACGCATGGGCCAGCTGACCATCATTGGTCAAGAGCAAAAGACCATGGGTATCAATATCCAAGCGCCCCACTGGAAAGACTTCCTTGGCGCGAGCATAGTCATCTAACAAGTCTAAAACCGTTCTATGCTTGTTATCCTCAGTCGCTGAAATGACTCCTTGGGGCTTGTTCATCATGTAGTAGACAAACTCCTCGTACTCTAGCACTTGACCATCAAAACGAATTTGGTCTCTTTCTTCGTCAATCTGCAGTTTAGCTGATTTTTCTTTCTTGCCATTGACCGTCACGCGTCCAGCCTTGAGCAAGTTTTTGACCTCTGTCCGACTTCCCACAGCGCAGGCAACTAAAAATTTATCTAATCTCATAGAACTATTATATCATACTCAAAAGGAGGCTGGCCCAAGTGACCAACCTCCTTTTTTCTAATTTTTCAAGAAACTAACTTCCTCGTCTCCAGAAAATCGCTAAGACAATCATAGCTCCTAAAATAGCTGGGATAATGGCCGTTCCTGCTATAATTGGACCCCAAGTTCCAAAGAGCAGGTGGCCCAGAAAGGCACCAATCCAGCCGAGAAACATTTTTCCAAAACATCCCATTCGCTCTCCACGATTGGTCAGAGTACCTGCTAAAAATCCCACTAGGAGACCAACGAACATACTTCCTAACATATTATCTCCTTAATTTGCCCAATCTCCTTTACGGAAGAGTGGTACACGTGTCCCATCCTCACGGATACCATCGATATCCATTTGGTTAGAACCAATCATAAAGTCTACGTGCACATCTGAACGGTTAAGTCCCGCAGCTTCAAGCTCCTCTTCGCTCATCTCCGCTCCACCAACTACGCTAGTCGCATAGGCTGCACCGATAGCCAAGTGATTTGACGCATTTTCATCGAAAAGGGTATTAAAGAAGGTAATGCCTGACTGAGAAATTGGGCTTGGATCTGGTACCAAGGCACATTCACCCAAGGCACGCGCACCCGCATTTTCAAAGACAAGGTCTTTCATGACTTGATCGCCTTTTTCTGCAGTGATATCCACGATTTGTCCATCCTTGAAGGTTACTTTAATTCCTTCGATGATATTTCCGTTATAGCTAAGTGGTTTTGTAGAAGTGACATAACCATCTGCACGACGGAAGTCAGGTGCTGTGAAGACTTCCTCTGTCGGCATATTTGGCAAGAATCCTTCGCCCTGTGCATTGATAGCACCAGCTGATTCCCAAACGTGGTTCTTTGGCAAACCAAGTGTCAAATCGGTCCCTGGCGCTGTGTAGTGAAGGGCTGAAAATTGCTCTTTATTAAGCATATCAGCCTTGCTCTTGAGGATAGCTGCATGCTCTTCCCAAGCCTTAACAGGATCTGCTTCGTAGACTCGGCAAGTTTTGAAGATTTGGTCCCAAAGGAGATCGACTGCTTCTTCATCGCTCGCAGCATTTGGAAAGACTTTCTTAGCCCACTCAAGTCCAGCAGCAGCTGCTACCGTCCAGCTAACCTTGTTGGATTGCGTTGCGATACGCATTGGCTTCATGGCAAGTCCCATAGCTTTAGCAGAAGTTGAAAGCTTGTCAGCGTCCACACCGTTCAAGGCACCTGGGTCAGAAGAACGAACCCCAAGACGGCTAGCCTTGTTCTCCAAGAGATAGTTCATCTCAGCAATCTTGTATTCAGGCACATTATCCAGACGCTCCATCGGCGCATGAAGGAATTTCTCACGGTTAATGACATCGTCTGTCCACTGAACGATCACCTCATGTGCTCCAAGTGCATATGCTTCTTTGACGATTAAGTGAGCCAACTCACGTTGTTCCACATCGATAGAAAGAGACAAAGTATGCCCAGGTTGCACATTGATTCCATTCGCTACCAACAATTTCGCATATTTTTCTAGATTTTCTTTAAAATTTGGTAAAACCATGTAATTTTCTCTTTTCTATTTTTATTTTTCTTTCAAAGCAGAGAATAATCCTGCTAAAGCAATAGCACCTGACAAGAGTGCTGTTGATAGAAGAATTGTCTGATCAGCAAGTTCTAGCTGATAGTCAAAAACTTTTTGAGCTGGTTTGTCTTCTGCAAATATTCTTAGTTTCATGAGGACCCCCTTAAAATTTATTAAAACAAATCACTATGACTGCCTGTCCTCAGCAAATTTAAAATCAATTCCGACTTGTCTACTTTATAAACCAAAAGCCAATCTGGCTGGATATGGCATTCACGAACTCCTTGAAAATGTTTGGATGCCGTCAATTGATGATCACGATATCTAGCAGGAAGTTCTTTTTCTTGAACAAGAAAATTTAAAACTTCTTCTAATAATTCTGCCTTCAAACCACGCTTCATAGCCAACTTAAAATCTTTTTTAAACTGTTTATGATAACGAATCTTAAGCACGCAAATCCTCCATCAAGTCAGAGACTGATTCAAAGGATTGGCTCATATTACGATTTTGGTCTAAATCCGTTAACACTTGAAGCAACTTCCGATTTTCGTCTAGTCTAACATCGAAAGGTAAACCCTGATATTGAATAGCCTGACGAAGAAAAATATTGATAGCTGTTGTCATATCCATTCCCAGGTTATTAAACACCTGTTGGGCCTGCTCCTTCACCTCACTATCCAGCCGGATGCTCATACTCGTCTTTGACATACTCTCACCCTCTTTCTATAGACTATTTTAACAAAAAAGAAAGCCAATGTAAATCTATTGGATATACATTAGCCTCTTTGGATAGATGATTATCGTTGTTCTGATGACTTATTTTCTATAAAATGATTTACCCTAGTCAAGATCTCTTTTTCCAGTTCTGTTATTTGTTTCAGACCCCAACCAGAATCTTTTTTAGAAGTTATCTCTGCCATCATCTGTAATTTTAAACTTTGACGATAAAATATATCTTGCCATTGATTATACTTTGCAATTGGAACTAAATTTCCAAACTTCGAATTCTGACTATCTGTAATGATACAAAGATTCCCGAAGGAGTGCAAAAATTTATCATCAATCTTTTCAAATATTTCATCACTATTTGGATGTTGTGGAAACCAGTGCTCTATTATGGAACGACGATATGTAAACTTAAAATCTTCAAATTCAACGCTCGAATACTTTCCTTTTAAATCCGAACAATTTTTCCATAAAACATAATCTATAAAATTGAAATCATAAACACGAATGGCACCATATCTTTTGATATTTCCATCCTTGTCAAACAAACTTTCTTCAGCATATCTCACTGCCATTTTTTCAAGAAAATCTTTAAACTGACTAGCAAATTCTGTTTGATTTAACTCTTCAATATTGTTAAAGAGGAATTGCAAGATTTCATATAACCAACGACTATCTCGATTAGCAGTAAAAGTCACAGCAAACATGGATTGTAGAAGAATGATGTTTTGGTTAATTTCCGAATCTGAAAATGTATTCTTAGTAAAGCGTTCTTCAACTATGTAATGCTCTTTCGCTTTCCCATTAGGTTGATATTCATAATAAGTCCCCTTCTGTAAAAACCATTCATCCTTATTTCTACTTGAAGAATCCGTATTCGAGTTTCTAACGATGTAATTATCGAAAATATGTTTTATTCTAAGAAGAAATTCACTAAATTCAATAACCCAAGCTTTATCTTTATTTTTTATATCAAATAGTGCTAAGAGTTTCTTATCATCTAGTTGAATCTCATCAGTTTTCTTACCTTCCGCAATTGCCAATACATGGAGTAAGAATGTTGGAAAATCAATGATTGTAGTATAATCGCCAAAATCTTTTTCTACTTCTATATTTTTTTCATTTATCTTTTTTCCTAATATATCTGATAACTTTCTTCTTTCATTTTGATGAAAATCAATATCATTATAAATATTATGAAATGAATAATTTGTAAAATGCCATCCAAAAATACGTTCACGTTCTTGAAAGTCATCTGCTCTCTTCCGCCGCATCTTAAACTGACTTGCTACCGGCTTATCAAATTCTGCACAGGCATCCCAAATTCTTGCAAACTTTTGCGCCATTTCTTGATCTGTACCGAACTTAGCCATCATTTGCGCCTTAAGAATCTCATGAGCCTCTAGTTGTTCTCCTCGAGAGTTGAAACGTTCGAAATAAAGATTCAAATCTAAATCTTCAGGAAGTATACTCCGAAAAATGATGACATTCTCAAAAAGATAATCAACGAAAGACTGAGGATCAAGACGGCGCTCCTCTAGCACTTTTTTCAATGCGTCTTTAACATATCTGTAACCTCTAGTCAGCTCATTTTCATCGTCCTCTGAAATTTCTTGCTTGGCAAATAGATCTTTAATATTCTTATTTGATTTCTGCCTAGCTGGGAAGGTAAGATTGACAGCTTTCAATTTATCAAAACCAAACTCATGCTTCAAAGCTAAGGCAATCAAATTAAGGGCTGTTGTCCGTTGTTGACCATCTATGATTTTGAAAATGTTATTCTCTTTATTAACGACTAATGTTCCAATATAGTAATTGTCTCTATTTTCTTGAAAAGCATCTGCTACGTCGTTCAATAACTGCTCAACTTCATCATAAGTCCAGGCAAAATTTCTCTGATAAAGAGGAATAGCATAGGTATCTTCATTTAACAAACGATTAACTGATAAGCTTATATGTGTTTCTACCATTTATTTTTTTCCTCTTCTATAATCTTGTCCACAGTATAATTTTCAAATAATTCTCTATCTATCTTGATCATGAAATCATTCGGAGTAACAGCATGGGATAAAAGTTGAAATAGCTTTTGAGCCTCTTTTTGTCTAAAACTTCCACCAGCGGCGTATTTCCCTACCGTTGCATCATATATAGCTTTAGACTTAACTCGAGGGTAATAAGACCAAATAAACAGGGTCTCTACTATCTCCTTTGATAGCTCATCTTTTCCAAATCTATCTGCGAAAAGCGAGCAAATGTTTAAGAATATATTGTGGCACTTGAGGTAGCGTCCTTTTGAGCTATTATAAATGTTCAACATACCTTCTGGATAAGCTAGATTTTTTTCTTCCCCTTCAGGAATATCAGAAAATCTTAACTCTTCATTTAAAAAATCTTTATGTTCTTTAATGGTTTCATGAGCAGATTCAATATACTCAAAAAATTTACTTCCATCAATGATTGGCATACTAATGGACATGGGGAGGTTTTCAATATGACGATACAATTCTAAGTATGGAAAGTTCTGATTCAAATCAACGCCTTTAAAATCGTCAATAAAATCCTCTGTAAAACGGAGATAAGAACCATAACGCTTGTTTGTCAATCCAGTCTCTCCTCGGGACCAACGTCTCATACGAAAAAGATGTTTATCAAATAACTCTTTGAGACTTAAATCTTTATCTTCCACAAATTGCTCCCACTTTTCAACAATCTTTTCATCTTCTGAATCTTCCTTGCGAAGATGATAGGCTTTGAGCAAATCATGAGGTTCTAAAGATTTTCCACGATTATTCTGAGAATCAAATAACTGAAAGGCTTCAGATAATCGTTCCTGTGACATAGTAATCACGGAGACAGAACAATTTTCCAATAAAAAATTGCAAATATCTTTTGCCTGATTTTCGCCAACCAATTGAGTCAAATTTTCCCACTCATTATAATTTTCACTCGCATGATAGCAAGATAGCTCCCCAAATACAGCAGCACTCAGCAGTTGCTTAGCACCCTTATAATTCACTAAATCATCTAATAAATGAAGAAACAAAGAAATTGAAATTAGCCGTTGCTGTCCATCGACAATATCTAAATATCGCTTTCCATCGACAATATCTAAATATCCATCATTTTTATGTAAGATAACGGAACCAATCTGATATTCCTTTTTCCCCATAGCATCTCGTAAATCATAAAAAAGATTACGGATATGTTTTCTGTTCCATTTATATGGTCTTTGATAAGAAGGAATTCGCAAATTCCCTTCTTTCAATAGTTCTCCAACCTTTTTAGAAGTAAATTGAATAGTCATTTTATCCTCATCTATATTTATCTATCATTTCTTGAACTGTTTGCTTCATATCCTCTACTAAAATTCGAGGAGACAAAATAGTGACTGCTTCCCCTTGTCCCAGCAACCAGCGTTTAAGCCCCGGTGTATGCTGACTTTCAAACTGAAAATGAGTCCAGTCGCCATTTTTCCCAACTATTTTTGCATTTGGAAATTGGTCCAACACAATCGTCGGATCGTACAAATACTCGATTTCAATACTGATTTTCTTCCCGATAAAAGCATCTACTCTCTCGTTACGAATATCACCATCTCTAAATTTATCTCGATAAGAAATAGAGGGTTTCTCTATACCACTAAGAGACCATGACTGGATACGATCTACTCTTAAAGTAATATAAATAGCATGTTTCAACTGGTAAACAACCAGATAGAAATAATGACTATCATAGTAAAGAGAGACTGGTAAAACAGTCTGCCTCTTAGAAGATTCAGAATAAGGTTTTTGATAAATAATGTCTAGAACCTGTTCATGCAAAATAGCTTCTGATAAATTCCAAATTTTCTCTATTCTATTTTGTTGATCCGTTAAGGGAGCATAATTAAGCTTTTCACTACCAATAATCTGCTCAATTTCTTTTTGGTCATCATGAGGAACTAAAATCAGCAAATTTTTTAGTAAGCTATCAATTTCTGACCGATTCAGTGCTCGATTTTCCAATAAAATCTTTGAAATAACTAGAATATCCTTTTTATTAAAAACTGACTTACTAGATAAACAATACTTATTCGTTTTACGGTTATAAAGCAAATCTCCACTATAACTGGTGTTACTAGATAAAATATCACGGAGTAGCGAAAAATCTCTCTGTATCGTCTTTTCGCTAACCTCAAATTCCTGAGCCAGTTGCTTTTTTCCTAATGGAGTTCCAAACTGTAAGCGTAAAAAGATAGTTAGTAGTCTCTCTTGATCATTCATCTAAAGTCCTTTTTGTTAATCTTCAAGCGATCTTAGACACACTGTCATTCCCCACTTAAAACGCACAATCAAACGAGATTGAACATTTTTCAATTGATCTGGTTCAGAATTACCCGATAAAACAATTTGCGTATTCCTACCAAATAAAGAATTGAAGAGGTTAAAAAATTTTTCTTGAATCATATCATCTTTTTCTCCCAATACCTGAATATCATCTACGATTAGGAGATCAAACTCTTCACTTCTAACTTTTTGTATTTCTAGCTCATTTTCCAATAAGTTTTCGGCAGAAATGTATTTTACTCGTTTTTCTGGATCGTTCTCAAGAACCTTATTTCCAATTGCTTGAAGGAGATGTGTTTTACCCGAACCTGAATATCCATAAATATAAAAGGGATTATGTTTTAATCCTAAGTTCTTTACTACTTCTAAGGCTTCTTTCTTTGCCAAAGCATTACCATCTTTTTCTAGAAAATTTTTAAATTGATATTTGTTATCTAATCCTGTATTGTTCATCATTTAAACCTCTTTTTCTTTTATACTATAACTATAACAAAACAGATGGACAATATTTGTCCGTCTGTTAATTTTTTTAAAACAACTCATCAAATAAACTCAACTGGTTATCCTCTGGCATATTGCCCAGAATCCCCATCTCATCCATCTTTTCAACCAAGGTTGATGAGAGTCCACCACGCTTGCGGAGTTCTGTTTTAGACAGGAATTCTCCCTCTTCACGCGCTCGCACCAATTGCTTGGCAACGTTCTCTCCTAGACCATCCATTGCTACAAATGGTGGAATGAGGGTATCCCCATCGATGAGGAACTCTGTTGCCTGACTACGGTAGAGATCGAGTTTTCCAAACTTGAAACCACGCTCCCACATCTCATTGACAATCTCAAGAGTTGTATAGAGATCAATTTCTACATTAGAAGCTTCATTGTTCTTCCGTTTTTCAGAGATTTCTTCCATTCTGCGTTTGATGGCATCCAAGCCCGCCCCCATTGTCTTGATATCAAAGGCCTTAGCACGGATTGAGAAGTAAGCACAGTAATAATAAATGGGATGGTGAACCTTGAAGTAGGCCACACGCAAGGCCATCATAACGTAGGCTGCCGCATGGGCTTTAGGAAACATGTACTTAATTTTCCCACAGGACTCGATATACCACTCTGGCACCTTATTAGCCTTCATGGCTTCGATATAGCCATTGCGTTCCTCTTCGGAAATCTTGAGCCACAAGCCCTTACGTACCCGTTCCATAATGGTAAAAGCCATCTTAGGTTCCAGACCCGCATGCATGAGGTAAACCATGATGTCGTCCCGACAACCGATAACGGTCGACAGGTCCGCAATTCCTTGCTTGATTAAATCCTGGGCATTTCCCAACCAGACATCAGTACCGTGGGACAATCCAGACAACTGCAGCAACTCCGCAAAAGTCGTTGGGTGCGTCTCGTCCACCATTCCACGAACAAAGTTGGTTCCAAACTCTGGAATCCCCAACATACCCGTAGGCGTTCCAATTTGTTCAGGTGTTACCCCTAACACATCCGTCCCAGAAAAGAGGGCCATCACACCTTCGTCATCCATAGGGATTTCATTAGGATCAATCCCAGACAAGTCCTGCAATTTCCGAATCATGGTCGGATCATCATGTCCCAATACATCAAGTTTGAGGACGTTCTCGTCGATATCATGGAAGTTAAAGTGAGTGGTCTGCCATTCAGCCGTCACATCATCTGCTGGATACTGGACAGGCGTAAAGTCGTAGACATCCATGTAGTTAGGAATAACAACGATTCCCCCTGGGTGTTGGCCTGTTGTCCGTTTGACACCAGCAGCACCTTGAGCGAGACGTTCCACTTCTGCATCACGATAAAACTTGCCATAATCTCGCTCATAGCCCTTTACAAATCCATAGGCAGTCTTGGCAGCCACCGTACCAACCGTTCCTGCACGGAAGGCATATTCCTCACCAAAGATATCACGCACATCCAAGTGGGCGCTAGGCTGATCCTCTCCCGAAAAGTTCAAGTCAATATCGGGAACCTTGTCCCCATCAAAACCGAGGAAGGTCTCAAACGGAATATCCTGCCCATTTTTGCTGAGTTTATGACCACACTTTGGACAGTCCTTATTAGGCATATCAAAACCGGAACCATAAGAACCATCAGTGATAAACTCGCTATACTGACACTGACCACAGACATAGTGAGGAGAAAGCGGATTGACCTCTGTAATCCCAATCATGGTTGCAACGAAACTAGAACCGACAGATCCTCGAGAACCCACTAAATAGCCCCGTTCATTAGAACGTTGTACCAGCATCTGCGATGCCAAATAAATCACGGCAAATCCATTCCCCAGAATAGAAGTTAGTTCTTTTTCAATTCGCAAATCAACGATATCTGGCAACGGATTTCCATAAATCTCAAAGGCTTTCTTGTAGGTCAATTCAGCGACTGTTTCTTCAGCCTTGTCGATAAAAGGTGTGTACAAATCACCTTTTACAACTTCAACAGGTTCAAAGGTCTCTGCCAAGGCATTGGTGTTTTCAATAACCAATTTACGTGCCAGTTCCTCTCCCAAGAAGGCAAATTCATCCAACATTTCATTAGTCGTTCTAAAATGAGCTTTTGGAAGAGGAGCTGGTTGGGCATGTTCACCATGACCTATGGTTCGGTTAATCATAGCCCCCTGTCCCAAACTACGGACGATAATTTCACGGTAAATCTCTTCTTCCGGTTCGATATAGTGGACATTTCCCGTAGCCAAAACGGGTTTGCCAAGACGGTCACCGACCTCTATCAAACTCTTGATAATGGTCTGGAGTTCCTCCATATCCTTGACCTGCTCCTTGGCAATCAATGGCGCATAGATAGCTGGTGGCATGACCTCGATAAAGTCATAATACTTGGCCACCTCAACCGCCGCATCCACACCTTGAGAAACGACTGCATCAAAAACTTCACCTTCTGAACAGGCTGACCCTAAAATCAAACCTTCCCGATGGGCATCTAGAACTGTTCTCGGAATCCGTGGCACCCCTTCAAAATACTTGGTATTAGACAATGAAACCAGCTTAAAGATATTTTTTAGCCCTACTTGATTCTTGACATAGATGGTCGCATGCTTGATCCGAGCTTTTTTATAAGAATCTGGACTAATCAAATCAATGTTGAGTCTAGCTAGATCGGTCACACTATGTTTTTCTGCCACCTCTTTGATAAAGATAAAGAGCAGACGACCAGTAGCTTCCGCATCGTAGTTGGCCATGTGGTGATGTTCTAAGGCCACACCAAAACGCTTGGTCAAAGGCCCCAAACCATGACGTTTATACTCAGGATAGAGGTTTCTAGCAAACTCCAGCGTATCAATAACTGGCTGACTAATCTTTAGAAGACCATGACGCTCATAATTAGCATTCATAAATCCAACGTCAAAGGTCGCATTGTGGGCAACTAAGACCGTATCCTTGCAGAATTCTTGGAATTCTTGCAAAACTTGTTCCAGTGGTTTGGCATTTTTGACATGGTCATCTGTAATTCCAGTCAACTCAGTAGTAAAAGCTGACAAGGGATGTCCAGGATTGATAAATTCATCAAATTCAGCAATAACATTCCCCTTGTACATCTTAGAGGCCGCAACCTGAATCAAATCATTATAGATAGCTGAAAGCCCCGTCGTTTCCACGTCAAAGACCACGTAGGTCGCTTCCGACAAGTCCATCTCCACTTCGTTGTAGACGATAGGGACACGGTCCTCCACGATATTGGCTTCCATACCATAGATCAGCTGGATTCCCGCTTTCTTAGCCGCCTTATAGCCATGTGGGAAGGACTGGACATTCCCATGATCCGTGATGGCAACCGCCTTGTGTCCCCACTTAGCAGCTGTCGCAACGATTTCTTCTACCTCTGGCAAAGCATCCATTGTCGACATATTAGTATGAGCATGAAACTCAACCCGACGCTCACCTTCTGGCATCAAATCCTTCCGCTCATAGTGAACAACTTCCTGCACATCCTGTACGTTCATAGTCAAATCGCGTGTGAAGTTATTCATCTCCACATTCCCACGGACTCGGAGCCAAGAATTTTTCTTAATTAGATCAAATTTCTGAGCCTCTTCCTCATTCTTAACCCACTTTTGCATCGAAAAACTTGAAGTGTAGTCCGTCATTTTAAAGTTGATCAAAACACGCCCTGTTCTGGTCACTTTTTGCTCCACATCAAAAACAACCCCTTCAAATACCAAACGATTTTCTTCCGTCGTCACTTCGATCATAGGAGTAATCTCTGCCTTATCTAGCTTGGGTTTAGCTGCAGCTTTTTTGGCTTGAAAATCAAAGGCTGGTTTCTCTTCTGCTGGAGGAGGTGCCAGCTGTTCCAGTTGTTCCATCGCACGGAGCGTTTCCTCATTGGCCGCTTGAACAATCTGCTCATTTTCAGCATGAAAGGCCTCTTCCTGCTCTTGGGTCAGCACATCATTTTTCTCTACTTGACAAGTAAAAGTTGGAAAACCAAACTTTTCAAGTTGTTTGGCTAAATTAGGAAGATGATTCTTCTTAAAATGTTCCTTATCAATCGCCTCAGAACCCTCAATAAAGAGTTGATTTCCCTCAGCACGAACTTGCAGATTTTGATAAAGGGACTTAAAACCTTGACTAGCACATGGCCCTTCAGAAAAAGCCTCTTTATAGTAGGCCTGCAAGAGTTGGTTTGAAAATTCTTGAGATAGAGCCTTGATTTCGAAAACAGCTTTATTGCCTGTCTTAGAAAATTCCTCACTCAAACCCTTCTTTAATTCTAAAAAGATTTCAATCGGTAAAATATTAGAAAATACGAAATGAAACTCCCATACCTTACTAATTTTATGAACCACAACTCGCTCAATATCAGCCTGTGATAAAGCAGGAGCCTGTCTCATTTCAGCAGACATCCCCAGTTGATTCATCAAAATTTCAAAACTGTTTGACATTCATTTTCCTCACATTATTCTCCTACTATTTTACCATATTTA
>CBDFAU010000015.1:0-46090 GCA_965245755.1 Streptococcus mitis
ATCCAACTAAAGCCGTTGCACCAGTTGATCCAACTAAAGCAGTTGCACCAGTTAAGCCGGTTGATCCAACTAAAGCCGTTGCACCAGTTGATCCAACTAAAGCAGTTGCACCAGTTAATCCAGCTAAACCAGTTGTAATGATTAAGCCGGTTATTCCAGCTAAACCAGTTGTAACGATTAAGCCGGTTATTCCAGCTAAACCAGTTGTAACGATTAAGCCAGTTAATCCAGCTAGACCAGCTAAAGCAGTTGCACCGATTAAGCCGGTTATTCCATCTAAACCAGTTGTAACGATTAAGCCAGTTTCTCAAGTGAAACCTGTTAAATTAGTAAGTCACAATAGACAAGTCTCAACTATCAAGCCTTCAATTAGCAATGATAAAATTGAGAAAGCTACATCAATTGCAATACATCATTCCAATATAGAAGTTAAGCATGAGAATAAAACACTAGCTGGAAGTGGTCAACAAGTGCTTTTAGCTACAGTCAACAAAGAAGGAAAACAATTACCAGTCACTGGTGAGAATAACATGATTTCTATTATTCTAAGTATTTCAGGAATTTCTCTCTTATTGTCAGTTATTGGACTTGCAACTTTTTCAAAAAGTGAGTAGAGAATACAATACATCTTTCTATAGTTTTTGATTTACAGTATGTTACAATTCTGATATAATAGTCAGCAGGAAAGAAAGTCTTATGGCGTTCTTCAAGCGAGCTTGGGATAGTGTGAGCCAAGTAGGGCAAAATAAAGAACTGGCGCTTTCTGTCGTATTTTCAAAAACAATGAAGTAATAAATTAGGGTGGAACCGCGTTTCTGACGCCCCTAGGTTAAATCAACCTAGGATTGTCGGACGCGGTTCTTTCGCTTATTCAGTCTATTATGTGAAAGAAAGGAGAGACGTGGAAAATCTTTATCTTGTAAAAGACGATAGTCAACTAGCTGCATTTCGTGATTTTGTAGTAAGAAATACTGAAAAGTTGAAAGATTATCAATCTTTTTTAAAGAATGAACTTGCAGTCTGTGATTTACCGCAAGCTGTTATTTGGTCAAGTTTTACTGCTGCTACACAGATTATTAGGGAAAGTGCTGTTCCAGCCTATACAAATAATAGACGAATGGTTATGACGCCTGATTTAGCTGTTTGGAAAGAGTTGTATTTGTATCAGTTGATGGACTACGAGTGTTCTCAGCAAACTCAAGCAATAGAAAGTCACTATCATTCTTTATCTGAAAATTTCCTCTTACAGATTGTAGGACATGAGTTAGCTCATTGGTCGGAGTATTTTTTAGATGATTTTGATGGTTACGACTCTTATATATGGTTCGAAGAGGGGATGGTTGAATATATTAGTCGCAAGTATTTCTTGACAGAAGAGGAATTTCAAGCGGAAAAAAATTGTAATCAATCTCTTGTAGAACTTTTTCAGAAGAAGTATGGTTGGCATTCATTGAATGATTTTGGTTCTTCGACTTATGACAAGAACTATGCAAGTATTTTTTACGAATACTGGCGTAGTTTTTTGACAATAGATAAGTTGGTAGAAAATCTAGGTAGTGTACAAGCGGTCTTCGATTCTTATCATTTATGGGCAAATACAGATAAAACTCTTCCCTTGTTAAATTGGTTTGTTCAGCAGAAATTAATTGAAAAAGAAATATAAAAACTAAAGGAGTAAACAATGTCTAAAAAATTAACATTTCAAGAAATTATTTTGACTTTGCAACAATTTTGGAATGACCAAGGTTGTATGCTTATGCAGGCTTATGATAATGAAAAAGGTGCGGGGACAATGAGTCCGTACACTTTCCTTCGTGCTATCGGACCTGAGCCATGGAATGCAGCGTATGTAGAGCCATCACGTCGTCCTGCTGACGGTCGTTACGGAGAAAATCCTAACCGTCTTTACCAACACCACCAATTCCAGGTAGTCATGAAGCCATCTCCATCAAACATCCAAGAACTTTACCTTGAATCTTTGGAAAAATTGGGAATCAATCCTTTGGAACACGATATTCGTTTTGTTGAGGACAACTGGGAAAACCCATCAACTGGTTCAGCTGGTCTTGGTTGGGAAGTTTGGCTTGACGGTATGGAAATTACTCAGTTCACTTACTTCCAACAAGTAGGTGGATTGGCAACTGGCCCTGTGACTGCGGAAGTTACCTATGGTTTGGAACGCTTGGCTTCTTACATTCAAGAAGTAGACTCTGTCTATGATATTGAGTGGGCTGATGGTGTAAAATACGGAGAAATCTTCATCCAGCCTGAGTACGAGCATTCAAAATATTCATTTGAAATTTCTGATCAAGAAATGTTGCTTGAAAACTTTGATAAGTTTGAAAAAGAAGCTGGTCGTGCCTTGGAAGAAGGATTGGTGCACCCTGCCTATGACTATGTTCTCAAATGTTCACATACCTTTAACCTGCTTGATGCGCGTGGTGCCGTATCTGTAACAGAGCGTGCAGGCTATATCGCTCGTATCCGTAACTTGGCCCGTGTCGTAGCCAAAACCTTTGTCGCAGAACGAAAACGCCTAGGTTACCCACTTTTAGATGAAGCAACACGAGCTAAACTCTTAGCAGAAGACGCAGAATAGTGAGTAATACTGTGCTCTAAAATCGTTAGAGGCAAGTCGAAGACTTGCTAGAGGGATATGCACCGCCGTACTGTTATGTGGGGATTTTTGAAACCTTGGGTTCAAAAATCAGTCAGCTAAATCCACTTTGATGAGACTGTTGGAAATCTTGATTAATTTAGCATTAGATTTCCATACAGACTCACAAAGTTAGTTAGCGACGTCCCAAGTACCTAAGGTGCATATCAAAAAAGATTGAAGAAAATGTAAAGGAAAAAACATGACAAAAAACTTATTAGTAGAACTCGGTCTTGAAGAATTACCAGCCTATGTTGTCACACCAAGTGAAAAACAACTAGGCGAAAAAATGGCAGCCTTCCTCAAGGAAAACCGCCTGTCTTTTGAAGCTGTTCAAACCTTCTCAACACCACGTCGTTTGGCTGTTCGTGTGACTGGTCTTGCAGACAAACAGTCTGATTTGACAGAAGATTTCAAGGGTCCAGCAAAGAAAATTGCATTGGATAGTGATGGAAACTTCACAAAAGCAGCTCAAGGATTTGTTCGTGGAAAAGGATTGACTGTTGAAGATATCGAATTCCGTGAAATCAAGGGTGAAGAATATGTCTATGTTACCAAGGAAGAAATTGGTCAAGCAGTTGAAGCCATTGTTCCTGGTGTTGTAGATGTCTTGAAGTCCTTGACTTTCCCTGTCAGCATGCACTGGGCTAACAACACCTTTGAATACATCCGCCCTGTTCACACTTTAACTGTTCTTTTAGATGAAGAAGAGTTTGATTTGGATTTCCTTGATATCAAGGGTGATCGTGTGAGCCGTGGTCATCGTTTCTTGGGGAAAGAAACCAAGATTCAGTCAGCATTGAGCTATGAAGAAGACCTTCGTAAGCAGTTTGTAATCGCAGATCCACGTGAACGTGAGCAAATGATTGTTGACCAAATCAAGGCAATCGAAGCTGAGCATGGTGTACGTATCGAAATTGATGCTGATTTGCTTAATGAAGTCTTGAACTTGGTTGAATACCCAACTGCCTTTATGGGAAGTTTTGATGCCAAATACCTTGAGGTTCCAGAAGAAGTCTTGGTAACTTCGATGAAAGAACACCAACGTTACTTTGTTGTTCGTGATCAAGATGGCAAGCTCTTGCCAAACTTCATTTCTGTTCGTAACGGAAATGCAGAGTATTTGGAAAATGTCATCAAGGGAAATGAAAAAGTCTTAGTAGCCCGCTTGGAAGACGGTGAATTCTTCTGGCGTGAAGACCAAAAATTGGTCATTTCAGACCTTGTTGAAAAATTAAACAATGTCACTTTCCATGAGAAAATTGGTTCCCTTCGTGAACATATGATTCGTACGGGTCAGATTGCTATTCTCTTGGCAGAAAAAGCAGGCTTGTCAGCGGATGAAACGATTGACCTAGCTCGCGCAGCTGCCATTTACAAGTTTGACTTGTTGACAGGTATGGTTGGTGAGTTTGATGAACTCCAAGGAATTATGGGTGAGAAATATGCCCTTCTTGCTGGTGAAACTCCAGCAGTGGCAGCTGCTATTCGTGAACACTACATGCCTACATCAGCTGAAGGAGAACTTCCAGAGAGCAAGGTCGGTGCAGTGCTTGCCATTGCAGACAAATTGGATACGATTTTGAGCTTCTTCTCCGTAGGTTTGATTCCATCAGGTTCTAATGACCCTTATGCCCTTCGTCGTGCGACCCAAGGTGTGGTTCGTATCTTGGATGCCTTTGGTTGGCACATTGCTATGGATGAGCTGATTGATAGCCTTTATGCTTTGAAATTTGACAGCTTGACTTATGAAAATAAGACAGAGGTTATGGACTTTATCAAGGCTCGTGTTGATAAGATGATGGGCTCTACTCCAAAAGATATCAAGGATGCCGTTCTTGCAGGATCAAACTTTGTTGTGGCGGATATGTTGGAAGCGGCAAGTGCTCTCGTAGAAGCAAGCAAGGAAGAAGACTTCAAACCATCTGTTGAATCACTTTCACGTGCCTTTAACTTGGCTGAGAAGGCAGAAGGATCCGACACGGTTGATCCAGCTCTCTTTGAAAATGAAGAAGAGAAAGCCTTGGCAGAAGCGGTAGAAACACTCGTTTTATCAGGATCTGCAAGTCAGCAATTGAAACAGCTCTTTGCGCTTAGTCCAGTTATTGATGCCTTCTTTGAAAATACTATGGTTATGGCCGAAGATCAGGCTGTCCGTCAAAATCGTTTGGCTATCTTGTCTCATTTAACTCAAAAAGCAGCTAAACTTGCACGTTTTAACCAAATCAATACCAAATAAAATCTGTTAAACGGAGTTTATCTTATCATAAAGGAGAAGAAATGGATCCGAAAAAAATTGCTCGTATCAACGAGCTCGCTAAAAAGAAAAAAACAGAAGGCTTGACACCAGAAGAAAAAGTGGAACAAGCTAAACTACGTGAGGAGTACATCGAAGGTTATCGTCGCTCTGTTCGTCACCACATTGAGGGAATCAAAATTGTGGACGAAGAAGGAAACGATGTTACACCAGAAAAACTACGCCAAGTTCAACGTGAAAAAGGATTACATGGTCGTAGTCTCGATGATCCAAATTCATAATAAGTATTCTTTCTTTTAACAAAGATAGATGAAATAATAACTAAAAAACTAGCAGACAAAAACTGCTAGTCTTTTTTTTGCTAAAAAAGGAACCAAGATGGTTCCTAAAATGATTAGTTACTTGCTCCAGATGTAGCGTCAGCGCCACTACCGTGACCTCCAGCATCACCTGCATCAGAAGCTCCAGATGTGGCATCTGCTCCGCCATGTCCTCCAGCAGGAGCTGCAGCATTTCCACCAACTAGACGTTGACCAGTTGTATTGAGGTACCAGTCAAGCCATGGTTGGAAATTAAAGATAATCTCATTAATTCCAGCATATGAACCATCTGGATAGTACATTGCTTGGTAATTATGGGTATTAATAACACCTTCAGGTGTTCCTGGCACAATTGTACGGACATATTCTTGATCTCCGTTACGCAATACACCGACAACCCATTCAACGTTTTTCATTCTAGAATCTGGCAATGTACCGTGTACTGTTCCTAATCTATTTCCTGATTGAGCACGTACACGTTTACCAAACATTGTATCTGGGTCTTGGTGTGCGTTATTAAAGTACAAGAATTGATTGTTATCATCTGCAAATGTCAATTCAAATGGCATTGCCTTCAAGAACATATCAATTTGGTTAACTGTCAAGATACCGTGGTCTAATTTAACGTAAGTATCTCCAGAAACAGCTCCAACAAGTTCAGCAGCTTTTTCTACCCATTCAGGATCATCTGGATCAACACCTTGGATGGTAGTTGCAATTGAATTTGTACAATATAAATCTTCTGGCTCAATTGGTTTTGGTTTTTTCAATTTTGAAACGACTCCCACATATTTTACAAAGTTGTCCAAGCATGTTTCAAGGAAATTAACAGTTCCTTCATTTGTGATATTTCCATTAACATCAAAAGCTTCTTTAGCTTTACCAAGAAGGAATTCATTTCCTGGAAGTGTGTAGGCATTGACACCTGGAGCGTCAAGAATCTTGCGAAGGTGAACTTGGGCACGAGAAGTACCTTGGTCGTAGTAAGAAGCTCCCACAATCATGACTGGTTTGTTTTCAAATGGATGAACTTCGTATGAAAGCCATTCAAGAACAGATTTAAGAGAAGCTGAGATTGTGTGGTTGTGCTCAGGAGTAGCAATGATGACACCATCAGCACGCGTAATTCGGTTATACAAGAGACGCAATTGGAAACTTTCATCCCATTTTTCGTCTTGGTTAAACATTGGAACTTCGTCAATTTCGAGAACTTCTAATTCAAATTTGAGTTTGAAGTGACGACGGATGAATTCCAAGAGTTTACGGTTATATGATTGATCGTAGTTTGATCCTACAAGTCCAACAAATTTCATTCTTTTTGGTCTCCTATCTTACAAATTTTCCCAGTCAAAGTCTTCAGCATCTTTGCGAAGTAATTCTTGTGCATTGCGCAATTTTTCTGTGATTTTTACAAAGATACGGTAGTCATCAAAAGTAGCATCCAGTTTTTTGATCACATCAAGATCTACTAGGTCTCCACTTGGGTTGAAGGCTTGAAGAGAATGTGAAAGCAAGAATTCATCTGGAAGGACACTTGCTTTAATTTCTGGGGCATTCAAGATTTGGCGAAGTTGTAATTGGGCACGTGATGAACCAAGCGTACCGTAAGAAGCACCTGTAATCATGATTGGTTTATTCAAAAGTGGGTAAATACCGTATGACAACCAAGCTAGAGCGCTCATCAAAACTGCAGGAATAGAGTGGTCATACTCAGGAGTGCCGATAATAACGCCATCTGCCTCTTCAATTTTAGCAGCAATTTCTAAAATTTCAACAGGTACTTGCTTGTCAGCTGGTTTGTTGAAGACAGGGATATCCTTGATTTCAACAAGTTCAATTTCAGCTTTTTCAGCAAAGTGTTTTTGCATGTATTGAAGCAATTGACGGTTTGTAGAACGTTTTGAATTTGTTCCAACAATAGCAATAAGTTTTAACATGAGATTTCCTTTCTCTTTTTACATAATACAATTTTAAAACTCCATTGAAACAGTTGTTTCTATAGAGTAGGAATTCCTGAAGAACAGCTTAGGTGACCTTCCTTATCGATGAGGATAGCTTCGATGCCCTCCAAACTTTCGACTTGCCAGAGGATAGAAGCCGGTCTTTCTCCAAATAGACGAGTTGTCCAGATTTCACCATCAACTGATTTATCAGAGATAATTGTCAGACTAGCTAGTTCTGTTTCAACAGGATATCCTGTTTGGCTGTCAAAAATATGATGGTAATCTTTTCCATCGACAGTCAGGTGACGTTCATAAATGCCTGAAGTCACGACAGATTTATTGACAACAGGGATGGTCATTAAGTGATTTCCCCTAGGATTGGCTGGGTCTTGAATCCCGATTTGCCAAGGCTGATTTCCTCTTGCCTGATTTTTTCCAATGGTCAGGACATTCCCTCCCAGATTGATCAAGGCAGATGTCACTCCCTCTTCTCTAAGAAATTGGGCAACCTTATCCGCACTATAACCCTTGGCTAAACAACCAAGATCGATCTTCATTCCTTTTTGTTTTAATAACACAGTGGAGGTGGAAGAATCTAACTCGATATAATGAGGATTGATTAAAGGAAGCACCGATTCAATTTCTTGAGGCTGGGCCACTTTGGCATCCGAAAAACCAATGCGCCAGGTTTGAATCAAGGGACCAATGCTGATGTTGAGATGACTAGAGGGCGCTAGGCTATGCTCTAATCCAAGTGAAATCAATTCAAACAAATCAGGATGAACTTTGACTGGAGCTATTCCAGCTTGATAATTGATTTCCATCAACTCAGATTCTTGGCTATTGGCATTGAAGCGGTATTCAAGCTCTTTGAGTAAATCAAAGGATTTTTGGAGCAAGCTATCGGCTCGCTCATCTACTAATGAAATAGTGATAGTAGTCCCCATTAGCCGTTCGGAATGTGAACTAAGAGGCAAGCTACCAACTCCTTTCTCTTATGAAAAGAAGGCTGAAATATAGTAAATTTATATTAAATTTAACCCCTTACATTTTCTTTCCATGATACTAGCATACCATAAAGTCAGCGTTTTCACAAATGAAATTTGTAAACTTGTCAAGAAATATGCTCAGAAAATAAAGAGTAATTGTAAGAAAGGCTGATAAAATACAGATTATTTACATTTTTTTACAAAAAAATCGGGAAAATTAGCTAAACTCTTGTAAACGCTAACAGTAAATGTTATACTAGAAGAGTAAATTTAAAATTGAAGGTAGGAATTTTTCTATGAGTAAAATCGTTGTAGTTGGTGCTAACCACGCTGGTACAGCATGTATTAATACTATGTTGGATAATTTTGGAAACGAGAACGAAATCGTTGTTTTTGACCAAAACTCTAACATCTCTTTCTTAGGATGTGGAATGGCCCTTTGGATCGGTGAACAAATTGACGGTGCTGAAGGCTTGTTCTATTCTGATAAAGAAAAATTGGAAGCTAAAGGTGCTAAGGTTTACATGAATTCACCAGTTCTGTCAATCGACTATGATAACAAAGTAGTTACTGCAGAAGTTGAAGGGAAAGAGCACAAAGAATCATACGAGAAATTGATTTTCGCTACAGGTTCTACACCAATCTTGCCACCAATCGAAGGTGTTGAAATTGTTAAAGGAAACCGCGAATTTAAAGCAACTCTTGAAAATGTACAATTCGTTAAATTGTACCAAAACGCTGAAGAAGTGATTCACAAATTGTCTGATAAGAGTCAACACCTTGACCGTATCGCCGTTGTTGGTGGTGGTTATATCGGTGTTGAACTTGCTGAAGCCTTTGAACGTCTTGGAAAAGAAGTTATCCTTGTTGATATCGTTGATACTGTCTTGAACGGTTACTATGACAAAGACTTCACACAAATGATGGCGAAGAACTTGGAAGACCACAACATCCGCTTGGCGCTTGGTCAAACTGTTAAAGCAATTGAGGGTGACGGTAAAGTTGAACGCTTGATTACTGATAAAGAAACTTTCGATGTGGATATGGTTATCCTTGCAGTTGGTTTCCGTCCAAACACAGCCCTTGCTGATGGTAAGATTGAACTCTTCCGTAACGGTGCCTTCCTTGTAGACAAGAAACAAGAAACATCTATCCCAGGCGTTTACGCAGTAGGTGACTGTGCGACTGTTTATGACAACGCTCGTAAAGACACTAGCTACATCGCTCTTGCTTCAAACGCTGTTCGTACTGGTATCGTTGGTGCATATAACGCTTGTGGACATGAATTGGAAGGAATCGGTGTTCAAGGTTCAAATGGTATCTCAATCTACGGTCTTCACATGGTTTCAACTGGTTTGACTCTTGAAAAAGCTAAAGCTGCTGGTTACAATGCAACTGAAACAGGCTTTAACGATCTTCAAAAACCAGAATTCATGAAACATGACAACCATGAAGTTGCCATCAAGATTGTCTTTGACAAAGATAGCCGTGAAATTCTTGGTGCACAAATGGTTTCACACGATTCTGCAATCAGCATGGGAATCCACATGTTCTCACTTGCTATCCAAGAGCATGTGACAATTGATAAATTGGCATTGACAGACCTATTCTTCTTGCCACACTTCAACAAACCATACAACTACATCACAATGGCTGCCCTTACAGCTGAAAAATAAAAATGAATGAGCTATCTGGCCTTAAGTTAAGGCCAGATAGTTTTTCAACTATTCTGTCCCCATACAATTACGTTTTTTTTATCTTGTACTTCATTTTAATCTGACTTAAAATGAAATAGTAGCTACCAATACAAATGATGAGGATAAAACAAATGACTGAAAATCGTTATGAATTAAATAAAAACTTGGCGCAGATGCTCAAAGGTGGGGTTATCATGGATGTTCAAAATCCTGAACAAGCCCGTATCGCAGAGGCTGCTGGTGCGGCTGCTGTTATGGCCTTGGAGCGGATTCCAGCTGATATTCGTGCAGCTGGTGGTGTTTCCCGTATGAGTGATCCAAAGATGATTAAGGAAATTCAAGAAGCGGTTAGTATTCCAGTAATGGCCAAGGTCAGAATCGGACATTTTGTTGAGGCTCAGATTTTAGAGGCTATTGAAATTGACTATATCGATGAGAGTGAAGTTTTATCTCCAGCTGACGACCGTTTCCATGTGGATAAGAAAGAATTCCAAGTTCCTTTTGTCTGTGGAGCTAAGGACTTGGGTGAAGCCTTGCGTCGTATCGCTGAAGGTGCTTCTATGATTCGTACAAAAGGAGAGCCGGGTACGGGGGATATCGTCCAAGCTGTTCGTCATATGCGTATGATGAATCAGGAAATTCGCCGCATTCAAAACCTACGTGAGGACGAACTTTATGTTGCTGCCAAGGACTTGCAAGTCCCTGTAGAATTGGTTCAATATGTCCATGAGCATGGGAAATTGCCAGTTGTAAACTTTGCGGCTGGAGGCGTTGCAACGCCAGCAGATGCTGCGTTGATGATGCAATTAGGGGCAGAAGGCGTCTTTGTCGGTTCAGGTATTTTCAAATCCGGAGATCCTGTTAAACGAGCGAGTGCCATTGTCAAAGCGGTAACTAATTTCCGAAATCCTCAAATCTTGGCTCAAATCTCTGAAGATCTAGGAGAAGCTATGGTTGGTATCAATGAAAATGAAATCCAAATTCTCATGGCAGAGCGAGGAAAATAGATGAAAGTCGGAATATTGGCCTTGCAAGGTGCCTTTGCAGAACATGCAAAAGTACTAGATAAATTGGGCGTAGACAATGTCGAAATCAGAAATCTAGATGATTTTCAGCAACATAAGAGTGACTTGTCGGGTTTGATATTACCTGGTGGGGAATCTACAACCATGGGCAAGCTCTTACGTGAGCAGGACATGCTGATTCCTATTCGAGAAACCATTCTATCTGGATTACCAGTGTTTGGGACCTGTGCGGGTTTAATTTTGCTGGCTAAGGAAATTACTTCTCAGGAAGAGAGTCATCTAGGAACTATGGATATGGTGGTCGAGCGAAATGCCTATGGGCGCCAACTAGGGAGTTTCTATACGGAAGCAGAATGTAAGGGAGTTGGTCAGATTCCAATGACCTTTATCCGTGGTCCAATTATCAGTAGTGTTGGAGAAGATGTAGAAATTCTAGCAACAGTTGATAATCAAATCGTTGCAGCCCAAGAAAAAAATATGTTGGTAACTTCTTTTCATCCAGAATTGACTGATGATGTGCGCTTGCACCAGTACTTTATCAATATGTGTAAAGAAAAAAGTTGAGATTGAATTTCTCAACTTTTTTACATGTAATAAACAATGGCGATGTATTGGAGGGCAGATGCTGCTAGGATAAAGAGATGCCAAATCATATGGAAATAAGGTTTTTTCTTGGCGTAAAATCCAGCCCCAACTGTATAACAAAGTCCGCCAGTTACCATGAGACTCCAGAAAATTGGCGTTGTTTGGCTGATAATGGTAGGAATGATAGCTAGAACCAACCAGCCCATAATCAGGTAAAGAGCAAGGCTAAATTTCTCATTGACTTTTTTAGCAAAGATTTTATAGAGAATACCAAAGATGGTCGTTCCCCACTGAATGGCAATAATCAGATAGCCAAACCAGTTATTCATTAAGGTCAAGACGACGGGCGTGTATGAGCCAGCAATGGCAACATAAATCATAGAATGGTCAATGATTCGTAAGACATATTTGTGGGTTGAACCATAGGCCATAGAGTGATAAATGGTGGATGATAGGAACATGAGAAAGAGACTAATAACGAAAATGGAAACGCCGATAGAGGATAAAAATCCGTGTGCCTCATAACTATAGGTGGATGAAATAGGTAGTAAGATGAGCATGATAATGGCACCCACAGCATGGGTCACGCTATTAGCAATCTCCTCTCCAAAACTGAGTTGTTTGCTGAGCTTTAGGCTGGTGTTCATTGGATTTCCTCCTCTTGAGTATGATGGATTAAGGCTAGAGTTTGATGATAGAGTTTAACGGTTTGGCAGCTGGTTTGGATAATGGGGTTATCTGGATCAATTCCTTGGTTCATGTAGTTTACAAAAGCATCGTAGAGTTGGTCTGAACTTGCTTGACTTTGGAGAGTATTAAGTGTCTGAGCGATTTCTTGAATAGAAAATACAGACTTGAGGGTTGTGATAGCAATCAAACGAGCAATCTGTTGGCGTTGGTATTTTTTCTTGTCAGGCTTTGTCAGGTAACCATGTTTCACATAATTATTGACCATAGATGCTGTTAGACCTTTGTCTTTATCAGGAGAAATAGGGGCGCAGACCTGATTGACATAGAGTAAAACCTGGTCCAGATAGAGGTCAATGTTTGGGATTTCTGCCCATTTTGGGTAGGAAAAGGTAGTTTTCATTTCTAACTCCTTTTTATCTAGTTTTAATAACTAGATTATAAAATAACAAAAACAGAAAGTCAAGTTTTAACTGCTTGTAGAAAGACTTAAATTATGCTATGATGGGAGAAACTAGTCAGAAATGAGGAGAAAAGATGGAAATTCGTTTAGCTTTTCCAAATGAAGTAGATGCCATCATGCAGGTGATGGAAGATGCTAAAAAATGTTTAGCAGATGCTGGTAGTGACCAGTGGCAAAATGGTTATCCAAATGCAGACATTATTATCGATGATATTATCTCCGGTCAAGCCTACGTAGCCTTGGAAGAGGGAGAACTATTAGCTTATGCAGCTGTGACCAAGAGTCCAGAGGCAGCCTATGAAGCCATTTATGAAGGAAACTGGCAAGCTGGGGAGTCAGAGTACCTAGTCTTTCACCGTATTGCTGTGGCAGCAGATGTACAGGGACAGGGCGTTGCTCAAACCTTCTTAGAGGGCTTGATTGAAGGTTTTGACTATCTAGATTTTCGCTCAGATACGCATGTTGCAAACAAGGTCATGCAGCATATTTTTGAAAAACTTGGTTTTAAACAGGTTGGTAAAGTGCCTGTTGATGGCGAACGCTTGGCCTATCAAAAATTAAAGAAATAATGCAAAAGATGTACGTAAAAATGCTCTACTTTTCGCCAATAGGAACCTTGTCTTTGGTTGCCGACGAGCAATATCTGTATGGCATTTGGGTGCAGGAGCAGAAGCATTTTGAGAGAGGACTAGGAGATGAGACGATAGAAGCAGTTGTTAGTCATCCAATTTTAGATCCAGTTATTGCTTGCTTAGATGATTACTTTAAAGGCAAGTCTCAGGATTTATCCGACTTGCCCTTGGCTCCAATCGGAACGGATTTTGAAAAGCGAGTTTGGTCCTATCTACAGGGAATTCCTTATGGTCAGACAGTGACCTATGGACAAATAGCCCAAGAGCTACAAGTGGATTCTGCTCAAGCAATTGGTGGGGCAGTGGGACGCAATCCGTGGTCTATCCTAGTACCTTGTCATCGGGTGCTGGGAGCTGGCAAGCGTCTGACAGGTTATGCTGCAGGAGTGGAAAAGAAAGCTTGGCTCTTGGAGCATGAAGGCGCAGATTTTAAAGATATAAAATAGAAAGTGAAAGACATGTTAGAATTTATCGAATATCCAAAATGTTCAACTTGTAAAAAAGCAAAACAAGAATTAAACCAACTCGGTGTGGACTATAAAGCCATCCATATCGTTGAAGAAACACCTAGCCAAGAAGTCATTTTAAACTGGCTAGAAACCTCGGGTTTTGAGTTGAAGCAATTTTTCAACACCAGTGGGATCAAATACCGTGAATTGGGGCTGAAAGATAAGGTAGGAAGTCTGTCAAACCAAGAAGCAGCTGAGTTGCTAGCAAGCGACGGTATGTTGTTAAAACGCCCCATTTTAGTAGAAAATGGAACTGTTAAGCAAATCGGTTATCGAAAAGCTTATGAAGAATTGGGATTGAAATAGTTTTTATCTATCTCTTTGATAGATAAAATATATAACCTCCCTGTTTCAAAGTATGATAAACTAGTAGGTAGACAAAGTCTGTACCTGACCGTAGCAAATAATTTCATTGACGGCAAAAGTATGGTAGAATGAATCATTATCAGGAGAGGATGTTTTTATGAATGTTACAACGATTTTAGCATCAGATTGGTACCAAAACTTGATGCAATTGATTCCGGATGGCAAGCTTTTTAGCTTGCGTTCGGTCTTTGATGGAATCCCGAGAATTGTCCAACAACTTCCAATAACGATTATGTTGACCATTGGTGGTGCTCTTTTTGGCTTGGTTTTGGCGCTTCTTTTTGCCATTGTGAAGATCAATCGTGTCAAAATTTTATACCCCTTGCAGGCCTTCTTTGTTAGCTTCTTAAAAGGGACACCGATTTTGGTGCAACTCATGTTGACCTACTACGGAATTCCTTTGGCTTTGAAAGCTCTCAATCAGCAATGGGGAACTGGTTTCAATATCAATGCGATTCCAGCCGCTGCTTTTGCAATTGTCGCCTTTGCCTTTAATGAAGCAGCTTATGCTAGTGAAACCATTCGTGCAGCCATTCTCTCAGTCAATCCTGGTGAGATTGAGGCGGCACGCAGTCTGGGGATGACCCGAGCGCAAGTTTATCGTCGCGTGATTATTCCAAATGCGGCCGTTGTGGCGACTCCAACCTTAATCAATTCCCTAATCGGCTTGACCAAAGGAACTTCTCTAGCCTTTAGTGCGGGTGTTGTGGAAGTCTTTGCCCAAGCTCAGATTTTGGGTGGAGCTGATTACCGCTACTTTGAACGCTTTATCTCCGTTGCCCTTGTTTATTGGGTAGTCAATATCGGAATTGAAAGCCTTGGTCGTTTCATCGAGAGAAAAATGGCTATTTCTGCACCCGATACAGTGCAAACAGATGTGAAAGGAGACCTTCGTTAATGATTAAGATTTCGAATTTAAGCAAATCCTTTTCAGGACAGACTGTCTTGGATCATCTGGACTTGGATATTCAAAAAGGGGAGGTTGTAGCCTTGATTGGTTCATCAGGAGCTGGAAAATCAACCTTCCTTCGTAGTCTCAATTATCTTGAAACACCTGACAGTGGCTCTATTCAGATTGATGATTTCTCAGTTGATTTTTCAAAAATCACTCAAGAAGAAATCCTTGCCCTACGCCGTAAGCTGTCTATGGTTTTCCAACAGTTTAATTTGTTTGAACGCCGCACAGCGCTTGATAATGTGAAAGAAGGATTGGTTGTTGTCAAGAAATTATCTGACCAAGAAGCGACTAAGATTGCCAAGGAAGAGTTGGCTAAGGTTGGGCTTTCTGACCGTGAAAACCATTACCCTCGACATTTATCAGGTGGACAAAAGCAACGGGTTGCTTTAGCGCGTGCGCTTGCTATGAAACCAGATGTCTTGCTCTTAGACGAACCAACTTCAGCCCTTGACCCAGAATTGGTTGGTGAAGTAGAAAAGTCTATTGCAGATGCTGCTAAGTCGGGTCAAACCATGATTTTAGTCAGTCATGACATGTCCTTTGTAGCCCAAGTGGCTGACAAGATTCTCTTCTTAGATAAGGGGAAAATCATCGAGTCTGGCACTCCGGATGAAATTATTCACCATCCTAAAGAAGAGCGGACAAAAGAATTCTTTGCTAGTTACAAACGGACTTATATTTGATATAATAGATAAAGAAAAACTCAGTTAGCTGGACTAGCTGAGTTTACTCTTTAAAAAAGATAGAAATGAGAGAAATCATGCTACTGCAACTATTTTCTTTATATTTCGAGAGTTTGATCTTGACCACCATCCTTGTCCTGATTTTTTTAGGGATTTGGATTGGACTGAGAGCCATGTCAGGAGTTGATAAGACAGCCAAGGCTCGTCAAGCTCATCTCTATGATATGATTATGATTGGAGTCTTGGTTGTTCCAGTATTATCCTTTGCGGTTATGAGTTTAATTCTTGTTTTCAAGGCATAATCCTTGCTTGATTGACAAGAAAGAGTTAGAATTAAAATAGTTACAACAAGAAAGAAGGAATCTATATGTACGATACTATTATTATCGGTGCTGGACCTGCAGGGATGACTGCGGCCTTGTATGCTGCTCGAAGCAATCTAAAAGTAGGCTTGATTGAAGGTGGTCTGCCAGGTGGTCAGATGAATAATACATCTGATATCGAAAATTACCCAGGATACGCTAATATTAGTGGACCTGAATTGGCTGAAAAGATGTTTGAACCACTTGAAAATCTTGGTGTTGAACACATCTATGGTTATGTTGAAAATGTCCAAGACCATGGTGATTTTAAGAAAGTGATTACCGATGACCAAACATATGAAACACGTACAGTTATCGTAGCGACTGGTTCTAAACACCGTCCTTTGGGAGTTCCTGGAGAAGAAGAACTGAACAGTCGTGGTGTGTCTTACTGTGCCGTTTGTGATGGTGCTTTCTTCCGTGACCAAGATTTGTTGGTAGTCGGTGGTGGAGATTCAGCGGTTGAAGAAGCCCTCTTCTTGACTCGCTTTGCTAAGACGGTTACCATTGTTCACCGTCGTGATCAACTCCGTGCCCAAAAGGTTTTACAAGATCGCGCCTTTGCGAATGAGAAAATCAGCTTTATCTGGGATTCTGTAGTGAAGGAAATCAAGGGAGAAAACCGAGTAGAATCTGTCGTCTTTGAAAATGTGAAAACAGGTCAAGTGACAGAGCAAGCCTTCGGTGGCGTCTTTATCTATGTTGGATTAGACCCTCTTAGCGATTTTGTTAAAGAATTGAATATTCAAGATCAGGCTGGCTGGATTGTGACAGACAACCACATGAAAACTGCAGTTGATGGTATCTTCGCAGTTGGAGATGTTCGCTTGAAAGACCTCCGCCAAGTAACAACAGCAGTTGGAGATGGAGCTATCGCTGGTCAAGAAGCTTATAAGTTTATCACCGAACATAGTTAATCATAAAAAAGTTTCCAATCAGATGACTGGAAACTTTTTTTATAGTCTATTTCGGAAAACTTCGTACATGAGAATAGCTGCAGCAACACTGGCATTAAGGCTTTGAACATGTCCATTCATAGGAATGGTAATCATTTCATCTACCTGTTTTTTGATGTTGCTAGAAATGCCTTTTCCTTCATTTCCGATGATGAGGGCGATTTTCCCTTTTGTATTCCATTTATGGCAAGGAGTCCCATTCATATCCGTTCCAAAGGTCCAGAAGCCTTCATCCTTGAGTTTATCTAAAGTTTGACTGAGATTGGTTACTCGGGCAATCGGAACGTGTTCAATAGCACCTGTGGCTGTTTTGGCAACGACAGGAGTTACTCCGACAGCACGGTGCTTGGGAATGATGACTCCTGAAACATTGGTCGCATCAGCGGTTCTTAAGATGGAGCCTAAGTTGTGAGGATCAGTTAACCCGTCCAGAATTAATAGCAAAGGATTTTCTTCTTGGCGTGTTTTGGCAAGAATGTAATCTAGCTCGCTATAGGCAAATTCAGACACTCGTAGAACAAAACCTTGGTGGACAGCACCTTCAGTCATCTCAGAGAGGGATTTTTTTGAAGTCCAAGAAATGGACACCTTCTTTTCTGTAGCCAGTTCCTTGACTTTCTCAACATTCTTACCTCGGAGATCTTCTTGGAGGTAGAGTTTGTTGCCAGTGTTTGCAAGGAGAGCTTCGGTAACGGCGTGGACGCCATAGACAATATCATTTGTTTTCATGCCTCTATTATAACACAAAACCCCGTCTTGCAACGGGATTTTCTTTATTCTAGAATCAGTAAACCATCTTTAACTGCAAATGGGTCTTTTTCATTGATACGATCGTAAAACATGATACCGTTGATGTGGTCAATTTCATGCTGAACAACGATGGAGTTGTAGCCTTTGAGCTTGATACGGTGTTTTTCTCCATCCTTGTCAAAGTAGTCAACAGTAACGCGGGCATGGCGAACAACATAGCCAGGCACGTTGCGGTCAACAGATAGGCAACCTTCTCCTTCACCAAGAGCAGCGTCTTGAACAGAGTGAGAGACGATTTTTGGATTGTACATAATAGCTTGCAAGTCGTAAGCTTCCTCTGGAGTTTCGCCTTCTTCAACAATATTAGGTACCAAAACAGCGATAATGCGTTTTGAGATATCTAATTGAGGAGCAGCAAGTCCAACTCCACCGCGGAGCCCCATTTTTTCAGCCATGACAGGATCTTGGGAATGTTTGAGGAATTGCATCATCTTTTCGCCAAGAATGATTTCTTGATCAGATAGGGGGAAAGTGACTTCCTCAGCAACTGCGCGTAGAGTAGGATTCCCTTCGCGGATAATATCGTTCATATCAATTAAGTGAGCAGCTTTTGTAATACGTTCTATTGCAGACATTTTCTCTCCTTTCATTACCTCTACATGATATCACAAAATGATAAGGAATGAAAGCATTTCGGCATCTAGCTTTTATAGAAAATACCTACTAGGTTCGATTCAATTGTGAAAGAATTACTTATCTGTGATATAATAAAAAGAAAAGGCTTGCATTAGAAAGTAGGGAGAATGAAGATGCAAAGAAGACAAGATAGACATAAACGTGGACCAGTTTTTCATTTTGTGAGAGGCTTTGTAAACTTTTTTAGGAGTTATCGCAAGTGGAGTAATAAGGGGTTTGTGGCGATACTTTTGCTAGCTGTTACCTTATCAATGGGCTTGGTCTTGTTGTTTGAAAGTTTCCAAGGAATCCCCTTAACCAGTCAAAAAAAGGATACTATTTCTCAAGAAGCAAATAAGACAAATCAAAAATCTAAAGATCAGGAAGAAAAAACTGCTAGAATTATGGCTCATGGAGATTTACTTTACCATGATATTATCTATATGTCAGCTAAAAAGGAAGATGGCAGCTATGATTTTCATGAGAATTTTGAATACGTAACTCCTTGGCTTAAGCAGGCTGATTTGGCAATAGGTGATTTTGAAGGAACTATTAATAAAGATCATTATTTAGCGGGGTATCCTTTATTTAATGCTCCTGGTCAAGTAATGGATGCTATTAAAGATGCTGGGTATCATGTTTTAGATCTAGCTCATAATCATATTTTAGATTCTCAAATTGAAGGAGTTATATCAACGGCAGATGCAATTGAAAAGGCAGGAATAACACCTATTGGAGTGTATACGCACGAGTCACGTGATCAAGCTCCACTCGTTATCAAGGAAGTGAACGGTATCAAGGTTGCACTTTTGGCTTATTCTTATGGATTTAATGGAATTGAGCAAAGTATTTCTCAAGAAGATTATAACCGCTATCTTTCAGACCTAAACGAAGATAAGATGAAGGCTGAAATTGAGCGTGCAGAAAAGGAAGCGGACATTACTGTTATCATGCCTCAGATGGGTGTGGAGTATCGTATAGAACCTACTGAAGAGCAAAAGGCTTTGTACCACAAGATGATTGATTGGGGAGCGGATATTATCTTTGGAGGCCATCCACACGTAGTTGAGCCATCTGAAATTGTTGAAAAAGATGGAGACAAGAAACTCATTATCTATTCAATGGGGAACTTCATTTCTAACCAACGTATTGAAACAATGACTGGTGTAGACAATGCTAAGTGGACAGAGCGTGGTGTTCTTATGGATGTAACTGTCAAGAAAAAAGATGGACAAACAACTATTGAAACAGCTAAAGCTCATCCTACTTGGGTCAATCGAACACCAAAAGGAACTTTTTCACCAGAAGGATATCCCCTATATCATTACCAAACCTATATCTTAGAAGACTTTATCGAGGGTGGTAGCCATCGTGACCAGTTAGATGAAGCGACTAAGGAGCGAATTGATACAGCCTATAAAGAAATGAACGAACATGTGGGATTGAAGTGGGACTAGCTTAAATCCAGAGGAAAGTAAATGACGATTAAAGTAATTGCGACAGATATGGATGGGACCTTGCTGGATGCTAGAGGCCAGCTTGATCTCCCACGCTTGGAAAAGATTTTAGATCAGTTGGATCAAAGGGGTATTCGTTTTGTCATCGCGACTGGGAATGAAATTCACCGCATGAGGCAACTACTGGAGCACTTGGTCGATCGAGTGGTTCTGGTTGTTGCAAACGGTGCTCGTATTTTTGAAAACAATGAATTGATTCAGGCACAGACTTGGGATGATGCCATTGTCGATAAGGCTTTGGCTCATTTCAAGGGTCGAGCGTGTCAGGACCAGTTTGTTGTGACGGCTATGAAGGGTGGTTTCGTCAAGGAAGGTACGATTTTTACAGACCTTGAAAGTTTTATGACTTCAGAAATGATTGAAAAATTCTACCAACGGATGCAATTTGTGGACGAATTAACCTCTGACCTCTTTGGTGGTGTGCTCAAGATGAGTATGGTTGTTGGTGAGGAACGTTTGAGTTCGGTCTTGGAAGAAATCAATGACCTCTTTGATGGCCGTGTTCGTGCTGTATCGAGTGGCTATGGTTGCATTGATATCCTTCAAGCTGGAATTCATAAAGCATGGGGCTTGGAAGAATTACTCAAGCGCTGGGACTTGACCTCCCAACAAATCATGGCTTTTGGTGACAGTGAAAATGATGTTGAAATGCTTGAAATGGCTGGAATTGCCTATGCGTTGGAAAATGCTGATGATAAAGCCAAAGCTGTGGCTACTGCTCTAGCGCCAGCCAATAGCCAAGGAGGAGTTTATCAAATCTTGGAAAACTGGTTAGAAAAAGGAGAATGAAGTGGCAGTACAGTTATTAGAAAATTGGTTACTAAAGGAACAAGAAAAAATCCAAACCAAGTATCGTCACTTAAATCAGGTTTCTGTTGTAGAGCCAGACATTCTTTTTATTGGGGATTCCATTGTCGAATATTATCCTCTGCAGGAACTATTTGGGACTTCGAAGACGATTGTCAATCGAGGCATTCGAGGGTATCAGACAGGGCTGTTATTAGAAAATCTAGATGCGCATCTGTACGGTGGAGCAGTAGATAAAATTGTCCTTTTGATTGGGACAAATGATATCGGAAAAGATGTGCCTGTGAATGAGGCTCTCAATAATCTCGAATCTATCATACAATCCATTGCTCGCGATTATCCACTGACAGAGATAAAATTGCTTTCCATTTTGCCAGTCAATGAGGGCGAGGAGTACAAGCAGACAGTCTATATCCGCACGAATGAAAAAATTCAGAAATGGAATCAAGCCTATAAAGAACTTTCCTCTGCCTACATGCAGGTGGAATTTGTGCCAGTTTTTGATAGTTTGACAGATCAGGTAGGCCAACTCAAAAAAGAATATACAACTGATGGGCTGCACCTCAGTATTGCTGGTTATCAGGTTTTGACAAAAGCCTTGAAAGACGATCTTGTGTAGTTAGTTGATTTCCTTTTTGCATTTTTGTGTTAGATAAGGTATAATGGTTTTACTGTCTTTTGGGGTCGTTACGGATTCGACAGGCATTATGAGGCATATTTTGCGACTCGTGTGGCGACGTAAACGCTCAGTTAAATATAACTGCAAAAAATAACACTTCTTACGCTCTAGCTGCCTAAAAACCAGCAGGCGTGACCCGATTTGGATTGCTCGTGTTCAATGACAGGTCTTATTATTAGCGAGATACGATCAAGTCTTGTCTAGCGGCTTGATAAGAGATTGATAGACTCGCAGTTTCTAGGCTTGAGTTATGTGTCGAGGGACTGTTAAACGAATACATAACCTATGGTTGTAGACAAATATGTTAGCAGATGTTTGGACGTGGGTTCGACTCCCACCGGCTCCATTGATAATTTACATTGTTTTGTAAATCTTTCTAAAACGTTGTTTTTACAACGTTTTTTATTTTATTCTTTGGTATTCTTTTGCAAAAAAAGAATACAACATTTTGTTGTATCCTAAATATTAAATCAAGTCCTGAATTTTCTTAAGTTTTTATCATATTTTCTGTTATAATTAAGGTGCCTTAAGAAAAATAATGAAAAAACTAAATGTTTTTCATATAGTTTTCATTGTTTTAATAGTTTAAAGTCAATCTTATTTTTCTCTAATAGAAAATAATGAAAAAGTAGGTTTAGAAAGAGGTAAGTATCTATGTCTTCTCATAAAAAAGTGTCACTCTCTGAGATTAATCAATCTATCGATACTCCAAATAACAATCATTTCTGGCAAAATTTAAATGCCTTTTTAGGTCCGGGTGCTCTTGTCGCAGTTGGTTATATGGATCCAGGAAACTGGATTACCAGTGTAGTCGGTGGTGCTTCCTATAAGTATAGTCTCTTGTTTGTTATCTTGATTTCATCTCTCATTGCCATGCAACTTCAGCAGATGGCAGGAAAGCTTGGTATTGTAACCCAGATGGACCTGGCTCAAGCAACGGTTCATCATTCACCTAAATGGCTTCGTTATAGTCTATGGGTGATTTTAGAATTAGCCTTGATGGCGACAGATCTGGCAGAAGTTCTAGGTTCAGCGATTGCTCTCAATCTTCTCTTTAAGATTCCGATTATGATAGCAATTCTCTTGACCGTGTTGGATGTTTTTCTCTTATTGCTTCTGATGAAATTTGGCTTTAAGAAGATTGAAGCTATTGTGACAACACTGATTTTAACCATTCTAGCAATTTTTACCTATCTGGTAGCTTTGTCACATCCAAGCTTCCAAGGAATCGTTGAGGGTTATCTACCGAATGCAACCTTATTTGAAAGTCCCTTGCCAGGGCATGAAAGTCAATTAACCTTGGCACTAGGGATCGTGGGAGCAACGGTTATGCCCCATAACCTCTATTTGCATTCTTCCTTGTCACAAACTCGGAAAATCAATCACAAGGACAAGAATGATGTTCGAAAAGCCGTGCGCTTTATGACCTGGGATTCAAATCTCCAATTATCCTTGGCCTTTGTGGTTAACTCCCTTCTATTAATTCTCGGGGCGGCTCTCTTTTTCGGCCATGCATCTGAGATTTCTGCCTTCTCTCAAATGTATAATGCCTTGCAGGATTCTACTATTGCAGGAGCTATAGCTAGCTCGACCTTATCAACCTTGTTTGCCTTGGCTTTATTAGCCAGTGGTCAAAATTCGACAATTACGGGTACCTTGACTGGACAAATCGTTATGGAAGGTTTCTTGCATATGAGATTACCTCAATGGTTCATTCGTTTGGCAACTCGTCTCTTTGCCTTGTTGCCTGTCATGATTGTAGCGGTTCTGTTTGGTCATCAGGAAAAAACATTAGATCAGTTATTGGTTTATTCACAAGTCTTTCTTTCGATTGCTCTTCCATTTTCAATCTTCCCACTGATTTATCTAACTTCTAAGAAATCACTGATGGGAGAATTTACCAATGCCAAATGGAATACCATCCTTGGCTATATCGTTTCCATTATCTTAACAATTCTCAATGTGAAATTGTTATTTGATATTTTCTAAGAAATTCACCCGAGTTATAAAACAAGCATATAAGAAAAAAGATACCCAAGATTTCTTGGGTATCTTTTTTAAAATAAACGGAAGACATGGGATTCGAACCCACGCACGCTGTTACACGCCTACCGCGTTTCCAACACGGCCTCTTAAGCCTCTTGAGTAATCTTCCAATACTTACTCAAATAGTCTACCATAAAGGCTCTTATCTTGCAATAAAAATTCTGGAAATAAGAAAAATGATAGAATTTGAAAGAAAATGGCAAAAAATGCTTGACTTTGAAATAAAGTGTGATAGAATGAATAGTGTAAACGATAACAGGAGGTGATTCGGTGTTAAAAACAGAGCGTAAACAGCTGATTTTAGAGGAGTTAAATCAACATCATGTAGTTTCTCTAGAAAAATTAGTTAGTTTGCTAGAAACGTCAGAATCAACGGTTCGAAGAGACTTGGATGAGTTGGAAGCGGAAAACAAGCTTCGTCGCGTGCATGGTGGAGCAGAATTGCCCCATTCCTTGCAGGAAGAAGAAACCATTCAAGAAAAATCTGTCAAAAACCTTCAAGAAAAGAAGTTGCTGGCTCAGAAAGCAGCCTCTCTCATTAAAGAAAAAGATGTCATCTTTATCGATGCTGGAACAACAACTGCTTTTTTGATCCATGAATTGGTCAATAAGAATATTACTGTTGTGACCAACTCGATTCACCATGCAGCACAGTTGGTTGAAAAGCAAATTCCAACTGTCATGGTTGGAGGAAGTGTCAAGATGGCGACAGATGCTAGCATCGGGGGCGTTGCTCTTAACCAGATTAATCAATTGCACTTTGACCGTGCCTTTATCGGGATGAATGGTGTGGACGATGGCTATTATACGACTCCTGATATGGAGGAGGGGGCTGTGAAGCGTGCTATTTTGGAGAATGCCAAACAGACCTATGTCTTGGTGGATTCGTCAAAAATTGGACAAACTTGCTTTGCCAAGGTAGCACCACTCAAACGAGCTATTGTTATCACAAGTCAAGGGCATGAGCTCTTGAAGACTATTAAGGAGAAAACGGAGGTAATAGAAGTATGATTTATACAGTCACACTCAATCCATCCATTGACTATATCGTTCGTTTGGACCAAGTCCAAGTTGGTAGTGTCAATCGAATGGGTAGTGATGATAAGTTTGCTGGTGGGAAAGGAATCAATGTCAGTCGTGTCTTGAAGCGCTTAGATATTCCAAATACAGCGACGGGATTTATCGGAGGCTTTACTGGTAAATTTATCACAGATACCCTTGCAGAGGAAGAAATCGAGACATGTTTTGTCCAAGTGGCAGAAGATACTCGTATCAATGTTAAAATCAAAGCAGAACAAGAAACAGAAATCAACGGAACGGGTCCAAATGTGGAACCAGCTCAGCTAGAAGAATTGAAAGCTATTTTGTCTAGTTTGACTGCAGAAGACACGGTTGTATTTGCGGGTTCAAGTGCTAAAAATCTAGGCAATGTCATCTACAAGGATTTGATTGCCTTGACGCGCAAGACTGGTGCGCAAGTAGTCTGTGACTTTGAAGGACAGACCTTGATTGATAGTTTGGACTATCAGCCACTTTTGGTTAAACCAAATAATCACGAACTTGGAGCTATTTTTGGGGTTAAACTCGAAAGTTTAGATGAAATCGAGAACTATGCTCGTCAGTTACTGGCTAAAGGTGCTCAAAACGTTATTATCTCTATGGCTGGTGACGGTGCCCTTCTTGTTACATCTGAGGGAACTTACTTTGCAAAACCTATTAAGGGAACAGTGAAAAATTCAGTGGGGGCTGGTGATTCTATGGTTGCTGGATTCACAGGTGAATTTGTCAAATCAAAAGACGCAGTAGAAGCCTTCAAATGGGGAGTTGCTTGTGGAACAGCAACGACCTTCTCAGATGACTTGGCAACAGCAGAATTTATTAAAGAAACATATGAAAAAGTTGAGGTAGAAAAACGATGAAAATTCAAGACCTATTGAGAAAAGATGTCATGTTGCTGGATTTGCAGGCAACTGAAAAAACAGCTGTCATCGACGAGATGATTAAAAGTTTGACAGACCACGGTTATGTGTCAGATTTTGAAACTTTTAAAGAAGGCATTTTGGCACGTGAAGCCTTGACTTCTACTGGTTTGGGTGACGGAATTGCTATGCCACACAGCAAGAACTCTGCTGTCAAAGAAGCGACAGTTCTCTTTGCTAAGTCAAATAAGGGTGTTGATTATGAGAGCTTGGATGGGCAAGCAACTGACCTCTTCTTTATGATTGCAGCTCCAGAAGGTGCCAATGACACTCACTTGGCAGCCTTGGCAGAATTGTCTCAATACTTGATGAAAGACGGTTTTGCTGACAAACTTCGTCAAGCAACATCAGCTGACCAAGTTATCGAACTTTTTGACCAAGCTTCAGAAAAAACTGAAGAGCCTGTTCAAGTACCTGCTAATGAAACTGGTGACTTTATCGTAGCTGTTACAGCTTGTACAACAGGGATTGCCCACACTTACATGGCCCAAGAAGCCCTTCAAAAAGTGGCTGCTGAAATGGGGGTTGGTATCAAGGTCGAAACCAACGGTGCTAGCGGTGTTGGTAACCAACTAACTGCTGAAGACATCCGTAAGGCTAAAGCTGTTATCATCGCAGCAGATAAGGCTGTAGAAATGGATCGTTTCGATGGCAAACCATTGATCAATCGTCCAGTTGCTGACGGTATCCGTAAAACAGAAGAATTGATTAACTTGGCTCTTTCAGGAGATGCTGAAGTCTATCGTGCTGCTAATGGAGCCAAAGCTGCAACAGCCTCTAACGAAAAACAAAGCCTTGGTGGTGCCTTCTACAAACACTTGATGAGTGGTGTATCTCAAATGTTGCCATTCGTTATCGGTGGGGGTATCATGATTGCCCTTGCCTTCTTGATTGATGGTGCTTTAGGTGTTCCAAATGAAAACCTTGGCAATCTTGGTTCTTACCATGAGTTAGCTTCTATGTTTATGAAAATTGGTGGTGCAGCCTTTGGCTTGATGCTCCCAGTCTTTGCAGGTTATGTTGCCTACTCTATCGCTGAAAAACCAGGTTTGGTAGCAGGTTTCGTAGCTGGTGCTATTGCCAAAGAAGGTTTTGCCTTTGGTAAAATTCCTTATGCTGCAGGTGGTGAAGCAACTTCAACTCTTGCAGGTGTCTCATCTGGTTTCCTAGGTGCCCTTGTTGGTGGATTTATTGCAGGTGCTTTGGTTCTTGCTATTAAGAAATACGTTAAAGTTCCACGTTCACTTGAAGGTGCTAAGTCAATCCTTCTCTTGCCACTTCTTGGAACAATCTTGACTGGATTTGTCATGCTAGCTGTGAATATCCCAATGGCAGCAATCAACACTGCTATGAATAACTTCCTAGGCGGTCTTGGAGGAGGTTCAGCTGTCCTTCTTGGTATCGTCCTTGGTGGAATGATGGCTGTTGACATGGGTGGACCAGTTAACAAAGCTGCCTATGTCTTTGGTACAGGTACGCTTGCAGCAACTGTTTCTTCAGGTGGTTCTGTGGCCATGGCAGCAGTTATGGCTGGAGGAATGGTACCACCACTTGCAATCTTTGTTGCAACTCTTCTTTTCAAAGATAAATTTACTAAAGAAGAACGTAACTCTGGTTTGACAAACATCATCATGGGCTTATCATTTATCACTGAGGGAGCGATTCCATTTGGTGCAGCTGATCCAGCTCGTGCTATCCCAAGCTTCATCCTTGGTTCAGCAGTAGCAGGTGGCCTCGTTGGTCTTACTGGTATCAAACTCATGGCACCACACGGAGGAATCTTCGTTATCGCCCTTACTTCAAATGCTCTTCTTTACCTCGTTTCTGTCTTAGTAGGAGCAATTGTAAGTGGTGTGGTTTATGGTTACCTACGCAAATCAAAAGCATAAAACTTAGATAGAAAATGAAAAGATTGGACCGTTTGGTGCAGTCTTTTTCTCTTCCCGAAATGCCTGTGAAATATGGTATAATAGAAGAATGGCAAACAAGAATACAAGTAAAACAAGACGGAGACCGTCTAAAGCAGAACTCGAAAGAAAAGAAGCGATTCAACGAATGTTGATTTCGTTGGGAATCGCGCTCTTATTGATTTTCGCAGCCTTCAAATTAGGGGCTGCAGGTATAACCCTTTACAATCTAATTCGCTTGCTGGTGGGTAGCCTAGCTTATCTGGCAATATTTGGTATCCTGCTCTATCTCTTCTTCTTCAAGTGGATACGAAAACAGGAAGGACTCTTATCTGGATTTTTCACCATATTTGCAGGTTTGCTCTTGATTTTTGAGGCCTACTTGGTTTGGAAATATGGTTTGGACAAGTCCGTTCTAAAAGGAACCATGGCTCAGGTTGTGACGGATTTAACTGGTTTTCGAACGACCAGTTTTGCTGGGGGGGGCTTGATTGGGGTTGCTCTTTATATTCCAACCGCCTTTCTCTTTTCAAATATCGGCACTTACTTTATTGGTTCTATCTTGATTTTAGCTGGAGCCCTCCTAGTCAGTCCTTGGTCTGTTTACGATATTGCTGAATTCTTCAGTAGAGGCTTTGTCAAATGGCGGGAAGGTCATGAGCGTCGAAAAGAGGAACGCCTTGTCAAACAAGAAGAAAAAGCTCGTCAAAAGGCTGAGGAAGAGGCTAGATTAGAACAAGAAGAGACCGAAAAAGCCTTACTCGATTTGCCTCCTGTTGATATGGAAACGGGTGAAATTCTGACAGCAGATGTTGTTCTTGACGGTCCACCTGTTCCGGAAGAAGAGTGGGTAGAACCAGAAATCATCTTGCCTCAAGCTGAACTTGAATTCGCTGAACAGGAAGATGGCTCTGATGATGAAGACGTACAGGTCGATTTTTCTGCTAAGGAGGCCCTTGAATACAAACTTCCAAGCTTACAACTCTTTGCCCCAGATAAACCAAAGGACCAGTCTAAAGAAAAGAAAATCGTCCGAGAAAACATCAAAATCCTAGAAGAAACCTTTGCTAGCTTCGGTATCAAGGTAACAGTTGAACGGGCCGAAATTGGGCCATCAGTGACCAAGTATGAAGTCAAGCCAGCAGTGGGTGTAAGGGTCAACCGCATCTCCAATCTCGCAGATGACCTCGCTCTAGCCTTGGCGGCCAAGGATGTCCGAATCGAAGCACCTATCCCAGGGAAATCTTTAGTGGGAATCGAAGTACCTAACTCTGAGATTGCGACAGTTTCTTTCCGAGAACTATGGGAACAATCTCAAACGAAAGCAGAAAATCTCTTGGAAATTCCTTTAGGGAAGGCTGTTAATGGAACCGCAAGAGCATTTGACCTCTCCAAGATGCCCCACTTGCTTGTCGCAGGTTCAACGGGATCAGGGAAGTCAGTAGCTGTTAATGGCATTATCGCTAGCATTCTGATGAAAGCAAGACCCGACCAGGTCAAGTTTATGATGGTGGACCCTAAGATGGTTGAGTTGTCTGTTTACAATGATATTCCCCACCTCTTGATTCCAGTTGTGACCAATCCACGTAAGGCTAGCAAGGCTTTGCAAAAGGTCGTGGATGAAATGGAAAATCGTTATGAACTCTTTGCCAAGGTGGGAGTTCGGAATATTGCAGGTTTTAATGCCAAGGTAGAAGAGTTTAATGCCCAGTCTGAGTACAAGCAGGTTCCGCTACCGCTCATTGTCGTGATTGTGGATGAGTTGGCTGACCTCATGATGGTGGCCAGCAAGGAAGTGGAAGATGCTATCATTCGTCTCGGACAGAAGGCGCGTGCTGCAGGTATCCACATGATTCTTGCAACCCAGCGTCCATCCGTTGATGTCATCTCTGGTCTGATCAAGGCCAATGTCCCATCTCGAGTGGCTTTTGCGGTATCATCAGGTACAGACTCGCGCACCATCTTGGATGAAAATGGAGCGGAAAAACTGCTTGGACGTGGAGATATGCTCTTTAAACCAATTGATGAAAATCATCCAGTTCGTCTCCAAGGCTCCTTTATCTCGGATGATGATGTCGAGCTCATCGTAAACTTCATCAAGGCTCAGGCTGATGCGGACTACGATGAGAGTTTTGATCCAGGTGAGGTTTCTGAAAATGAAGGTGAATTTTCAGATGGTGAAACTGGTGGAGATCCGCTTTTTGAAGAAGCCAAAGCTTTGGTCATTGAGACCCAGAAAGCTAGTGCGTCCATGATTCAGCGTCGTTTATCAGTTGGATTTAACCGTGCGACCCGCCTTATGGAAGAACTCGAAATGGCAGGAGTCATTGGTCCAGCTGAAGGTACCAAACCAAGAAAAGTATTGCAACAATAAAAAAATAGCTTCTTTCCAAGTTTGGAAGGAAGCTATTTTACTGGCTATTGATTGGTATTATTTTCTGAATTTGGAGTATTGGACTGTTTTTCATTTTCAGTAGTAGATTTACTTGGAGCAGGAGTAGTAGATTCCTGAGTTGCTGCTTTCTGCTCTTCTTTTTTCTCTTCCTTGACGCTGGATTTTGGTGTTTCTTCTTGTTGTGGTTTTTCTTGAGAAGTGTTATTTTCCTTATTAGGACTAGTGTTTTCCTGAGGGGATTCCTTTTGAATTTCTTTGACAATTGTTGTCGTCTGGCTTGTCGTAGGTTCTTTTTTAGTATTTTTGTTATTATCCAAGGCGTTCATGATAGTGATGCTTGCGGTAATCAAGCCGAGAATACTACCGATAGTAGCAACGGTTTTTTGAAAGACCGTAAAGCCTTTTTTGATGTGTTCTGTTTTTGGTTTTGAAGTTCTACGATAATTAGACATACATTCTCTCCTTTAACTAAAATTTATTATACCGTATTTCTTTAAAAAAATCTTAAAAAAAGAGGAATTGCCCTTTCTTGTCGCAAGCTCCGTTTCATGATACAATAGAAGAAGTGATTTTAGAAAGCGTGAGAAAACATGATTTACTTTGATAATTCGGCGACGACCAAGCCTTATCCTGAAGCCCTTGAAACTTATATGCAGGTGGCTTCAAAAATTTTAGGAAATCCATCTAGTCTTCATCGTTTAGGGGACCAGGCAACACGAATCTTAGATGCTTCTCGCCAACAGATTGCAGATTTAATTGGTAAGAAAAGCGATGAAATCTTCTTTACTTCTGGTGGGACAGAAGGAGATAACTGGGTCATCAAGGGTGTGGCCTTTGAAAAAGCTCAATTTGGCAAGCACATCATCGTATCAGCCATTGAACATCCAGCAGTCAAAGAGTCAGCTCTCTGGTTGAAAAGTCAAGGATTTGAAGTGGATTTTGCTCCAGTTGATGAGAAAGGATTTGTGGATGTTGAGGCGCTAGCAGATTTGATAAGACCTGATACGACCCTCGTTTCCATCATGGCAGTTAACAACGAAATTGGCTCTGTTCAGCCCATTGAGGCTATTTCAGAACTCTTGGCAGATAAGCCGACTATTTCCTTCCACGTTGATGCGGTTCAGGCGCTTGCCAAGATTTCGACTGAAAAATATTTGACTGATCGAGTGGATTTCGCGACTTTCTCTGGTCACAAGTTTCACGGAGTTCGAGGTGTTGGATTTGTCTATATCAAGTCTGGCAAGAAGATTACGCCTCTGTTGACTGGTGGTGGTCAGGAGCGAGATTATCGTTCGACAACTGAAAATGTGGCAGGGATTGCAGCGACAGCCAAGGCTCTCCGCTTGTCTATGGAAAAGCTAGATATCTTTACTAGTAAGACTGGACAGATGAAGACAGTGATTCGTCAAGCCCTTCTGGACTATCCAGATATTTTTGTCTTTTCAGATGAGGAAGACTTTGCCCCTCATATCCTGACTTTTGGAATCAAAGGTGTTCGAGGTGAAGTCATTGTTCACGCCTTTGAAGACTATGATATTTTCATCTCAACGACCTCTGCTTGTTCGTCCAAGGCTGGGAAACCTGCAGGTACCTTGATTGCTATGGGAGTGGATAAAGATAAGGCTCAGTCAGCTGTGCGTCTAAGCCTAGACCTTGAAAATGATATGAGTCAGGTTGAGCAGTTTTTGACCAAGTTAAAATTGATTTACAATCAAACTAGAAAAGTAAGATAGGAGCATTCATGCAGTATTCAGAAATTATGATTCGCTACGGAGAGCTGTCAACCAAGGGTAAAAACCGTATGCGTTTCATCAATAAACTTCGCAATAATATTTCAGACGTTTTGTCTATCTATCCCCAAGTTAAGGTAACAGCAGATCGCGACCGTGCCCACGCTTACCTCAATGGAGCAGATTACACAGCAGTAGCAGAATCGCTCAAACAAGTTTTTGGAATTCAAAACTTTTCCCCTGTTTATAAGGTTGAAAAATCTGTAGAAGTTCTGAAGTCTTCTGTCCAAGAGATTATGCAGGACATCTACAAGGATGGCATGACCTTTAAAATTTCTAGCAAGCGTAGCGACCACAACTTTGAGTTGGATAGTCGTGAACTCAATCAAACACTTGGAGGGGCTGTATTTGAAGCCATTCCAAACGTACAAGCTCAAATGAAAAGTCCTGATATCAATCTCCAAGTGGAAATCCGTGAAGAAGCAGCCTATCTTTCTTATGAAACTATTCGTGGGGCTGGTGGTTTGCCAGTTGGAACTTCAGGTAAAGGAATGCTCATGTTGTCAGGAGGGATTGACTCACCTGTAGCAGGTTATCTTGCTTTGAAACGTGGAGTGGATATAGAGGCCGTTCACTTTGCCAGCCCACCTTATACTAGTCCAGGCGCTCTCAAGAAAGCCCAAGATTTGACCCGTAAATTGACCAAGTTTGGTGGCAATATCCAGTTTATCGAAGTTCCTTTTACAGAGATTCAAGAGGAAATCAAGGCCAAAGCGCCCGAAGCTTACTTAATGACTCTAACTCGTCGCTTTATGATGCGGATTACAGATCGTATTCGTGAGGTACGAAATGGTTTAGTTATCATAAATGGGGAAAGCCTAGGTCAAGTAGCCAGCCAAACCTTGGAGAGCATGCAGGCTATCAATGCGGTTACCAACACTCCCATCATCCGTCCAGTTGTGACAATGGATAAGTTGGAAATTATTGACATTGCTCAGGAAATTGACACCTTTGAAATTTCTATCCAGCCTTTTGAAGACTGTTGTACCATTTTTGCGCCAGATCGTCCGAAAACAAATCCTAAGATTAAGAATGCGGAGCAGTACGAAGCGCGTATGGATGTTGAAGGATTAGTAGAGCGAGCAGTTGCTGGAATCATGATTACTGAGATTACACCGCAGGCTGAAAAAGATGAAGTGGATGACTTGATTGATAATTTGCTCTAATCAGAAAATCCAGAAGAATTTAGAAAAATAAATGAAAAAGTTAGTTTTTAATTCCAAAAATGGAAGCAAAACTAACTTTTTTTCTATAATTGTGATATAATAAAATAAAATTTTGAATATAGAGAGTTTTCTGACAATGAATCAATCCTACTTTTATTTAAAAATGAAAGAACACAAACTCAAGGTTCCTTATACAGGTAAGGAACGCCGTGTACGTGTTCTTCTGCCTAAAGATTATGAGAAAGACACGGATCGTTCCTATCCTGTTGTTTACTTTCATGACGGGCAAAATGTTTTTTATAGTAAAGAGTCCTTCATTGGCCATTCATGGAAGATTATCCCAGCTATTAAGCGTAATCCTGACATCAGTCGCATGATTGTCGTTGCCATTGATAATGATGGTATGGGGCGGATGAATGAGTATGCGGCTTGGAAGTTCCAAGAATCTCCTATCCCAGGGCAGCAGTTTGGTGGTAAGGGTGTGGAGTATGCCGAGTTTGTCATGGAGGTGGTCAAACCTTTTATCGATGAGACCTACCGTACCAAAGCTGACCGCCAGCATACGGCTATGATTGGTTCCTCACTAGGCGGCAATATTACCCAGTTTATCGGTTTGGAATACCAAGACCAAATTGGATGTCTAGGGGTCTTTTCATCTGCTAACTGGCTCCATCAAGAAGCCTTTAATCGCTACATCGAGCGCCAGAAACTATCGCCTGACCAGCGTATCTTTATCTATGTTGGGACAGAAGAAGCAGATGATACGGACAAGACCCTGATGGCTGGCAATATCAAACAAGCCTATATAGATTCGTCTCTTCGGTATTACCATGATTTGATAGCAGGTGGGGTACACTTAGATAATCTTGTTTTAAAAGTTCAGTCTGGCGCCATCCATAGTGAAATCCCTTGGTCGGAGAATTTACCAGACTGTTTGAGATTTTTTGCAGAGAAGTGGTAAGTTAGAAAAGGAGAAAGCCAATGCATATTGAAAACCTTAGCCACTGGAGTGGCAATCTTAACCGTGAAATGTACCTTAATCGTTATGGACATGCTGGGATTCCAGTTGTGGTTTTTGCTTCATCAGGTGGTAGTCACAACGAATACTATGATTTTGGCATGATTGATGCCTGTGCTTCTTTTATCGAGGAAGGCCGTGTCCAGTTCTTTACCCTATCCAGTGTTGACAGTGAGAGCTGGTTGGCCACTTGGAAAAATGGTCACGACCAAGCAGAGATGCACCGTGCCTACGAGCGCTATGTGATTGATGAGGCCATTCCTTTTATCAAGCATAAGACAGGTTGGTTTGATGGTATGATGACGACAGGTTGCTCGATGGGCGCCTACCATGCAGTCAACTTTTTCCTCCAGCATCCAGATGTCTTTACCAAGGTGATTGCTCTTAGTGGTGTTTACGATGCACGTTTCTTTGTCGGTGATTACTACAATGACGATGCCATTTACCAAAACTCGCCAGTAGATTATATCTGGAATCAGAACGACGGCTGGTTTATCGATCGTTACCGTCAGGCAGAGATTGTGCTGTGTACGGGGCTTGGAGCCTGGGAACAAGATGGTTTACCATCCTTTTACAAGCTCAAAGAAGCCTTTGACCAGAAACAAATTCCAGCCTGGTTTGCTGAATGGGGACATGATGTCGCTCACGACTGGGAATGGTGGCGCAAACAAATGCCTTATTTCCTTGGAAATCTCTATTTATAAAAGGAGTTACCTATGAATTACCTTGTTATTTCTCCCTACTATCCGCAAAACTTTCAACAGTTTACAATTGAGCTAGCCAATAAAGGCATTACCGTCTTGGGAATTGGTCAAGAACCATACGAGCAATTGGATGAACCTTTACGCAATAGCCTGACCGAGTATTTCCGTGTTGACAATCTTGAAAATATAGATGAAGTCAAACGTGCAGTTGCTTTTCTCTTTTATAAACATGGTCCAATTGACCGTATTGAATCCCACAATGAATACTGGCTTGAGCTAGATGCAAGTCTTCGTGAGCAATTCAATGTCTTTGGTGCCAAACCAGAGGATCTCAAAAAGACGAAATATAAGTCTGAAATGAAGAAACTCTTCAAAAAAGCAGGTGTCCCCGTGGTACCTGGAGCTGTTATCAAGACTGAAGCAGATGTGGATCAAGCTGTGAATGAAATCGGCCTTCCAATGATTGCAAAACCTGACAATGGAGTGGGAGCGGCCGCGACTTTTAAGCTTGAGACAGAAGACGATATCAATCACTTCAAGCAAGAATGGGACCATTCGACCGTTTATTTCTTTGAAAAATTTGTCACTTCTAGCGAAATCTGTACCTTTGACGGGCTCGTAGATAAGGATGGTAAGATTGTCTTTTCAACAACTTTTGACTACGCCTATACACCGCTTGATCTCATGATGTATAAGATGGACAATTCTTATTACATTCTCAAGGATATGGATCCTAAATTGCGTAAGTATGGTGAGGCCATTGTCAAAGAATTTGGTATGAAAGAACGGTTCTTCCATATCGAGTTCTTCCGTGAAGGGGATGATTATATTGCCATCGAGTACAATAACCGCCCTGCAGGTGGTTTTACCATTGATGTTTATAACTTTGCCCATTCCTTGGACCTCTATCGTGGCTACGCAGCTATAGTCGCAGGAGAAGAGTTCCCAGCGTCAGAGTTTGAACCTCAGTATTGTTTGGCTACATCACGTCGTGCAAATGCTCACTATGTCTATTCTGAGGAGGACTTGCTTGCCAAATATAGTCAGCAGTTCAAGGTTAAAAAAATCATGCCAGCAGCCTTTGCGGAACTTCAAGGAGATTACCTTTATATGCTGACAACTCCGAGTCGACAAGAAATGGAGCAGATGATTGCAGATTTCGGACAACGTCAAGAATAAGAACTCTCGGATTAAGGAAATGCACCTCCTTAATCCTTTTATTTTAACAAGAGAAATAAAACCGCTTTCTCATACATTCTTTTAGAAAACCTGTTGCTAAAAGATATAAAAATTGATAGAATAAGGATTGTCTAAAAAATTTTAAGGAGAATCTATCAAATGGATTTCACATGGGCAATTAAATATGCCACTGAATTTTTGGCCACTGCTATTTTGATCATTCTTGGAAATGGTGCAGTTGCCAACGTTGAACTTAAAGGTACGAAAGGTCACCAAAGTGGCTGGATCGTTATCGCTGTTGGTTATGGTATGGGGGTTATGATCCCAGCCTTGATGTTTGGTAACGTATCTGGTAACCACATTAACCCAGCCTTCACTCTTGGACTTGCGATCAGCGGTCTCTTCCCTTGGGCACAAGTTGCACCTTATATCATCGCACAAGTTTTGGGTGCTATCTTTGGTCAAGCCTTGGTTGTGGCAACACACCGCCCATACTACTTGAAAACTGAAAATCCAAACAACATCTTGGGTACTTTCTCAACAATTTCAAGTTTGGATAATGGTACAAAAGAATCACATTTTGCAGCAACTGTTAATGGTTTTGTAAACGAGTTTGTCGGTTCATTTGTTCTTTTCTTTGCAGCCCTTGGTATGACTAAAAACTTCTTTGGTGCCGAACTAGTATCAAAAGCACAAGCTGCTATCAATGCTCAAGTTGCACAAGCAACTACTCAAGGTCAAACAATTCCTCAAGAACAAGTAACAGCAGCACTTGACCAAGCTAAAGAACAAGTAGCGCCATTTATGACTTCTGGTCTTGGAATTGCTCACTTGGCACTTGGATTCCTTGTTATGGCTTTGGTAACATCACTTGGTGGACCTACAGGGCCTGCCTTGAACCCAGCCCGTGACTTGGGACCACGTCTCCTTCATGCTTTCCTTCCAAAATCAGTTCTTGGTGAGCACAAAGGTGATTCAAAATGGTGGTATTCTTGGGTACCAGTAGTAGCACCTATCGCAGCAGCAATTGCGGCAGTAGCTATCTTCAAATTCCTTTACCTATAAGAAATTGAAACCGAGGAAATCCTCGGTTTTTTAGCTGAAATTTTACGAAAAAAAGGTAAATCTGAGCATAATTTCTTGTAAAAAATTCTAAAATCCTTTAAAATAAAAGAGTTGGAGGAATTTATGAATGTAAATCAGATTGTACGGATTATTCCTACTTTAAAAGTTAATAATAGAAAATTAAATGAAACATTTTATATTGAAACTCTTGGCATGAAGGCCTTGTTAGAAGAATCAGCCTTTCTGTCACTAGGTGATCAAACAGGTCTAGAAAAGCTGATTTTAGAAGAAGCTCCAAGTATGCGCACTCGTAAGGTAGAGGGAAGAAAAAAATTAGCTAGATTGATTGTCAAGGTGGAAAATCCCTTGGAAATCGAAGAACTCTTATCTAAAACTAATTCGATTCATCGATTGTATAAAGGTCAAAATGGCTACGCTTTTGAAATTTTTTCACCAGAAGGTGATTTGATTTTGATTCATGCGGAAGATGACAGGGACAGTCTAGTAGAAGTAGAAGAAAAGCCTGCATTTCAATCAGATTTGGAATCAATTTCTTTAAGTAAATTTGAGATTTCTATGGAATTACATCTCCCAACGGATGTAGATACTTTTTTGGAACTATCTGAAATTGGGGAGTCACTTGATTTTATCCCAGCTCAGGGTCAAGATTTGACTGTGGACAATACGGCTACTTGGGACTTATCGATGCTCAAGTTCTTGGTCAGTGAACTAGATATAGCAAGTCTTCGCCAGAAGTTTGAGTCTACCGAATATTTTATTCCTAAGTCTGAAAAATTCTTCCTTGGTAAAGATAGAAATAATGTTGAATTGTGGTTTGAAGAAGTATGAAGTGGACCAAGATTATTAAAAAAATAGAAGAACAAATCGAGGCAGGGATCTATCCCGGAGCCTCTTTTGCATATTTTAAGGACAATCAATGGACGGAGTTCTATTTAGGCCAGAGTGACCCAGAGCATGGCTTGGATACTGAGGCAGGACTAGTTTATGACCTAGCCAGTGTCAGCAAGGTTATTGGGGTTGGTACCGTTTTTACCTTCTTGTTGGAAAAAGGTCAATTAGATATTGACAGACCGGTAACAGATTTTTTACCAGAGAGTGATTATCCAGACATCACTATTCGCCAGCTCTTGACTCACGCTACAGACCTTGATCCGTTTATTCCCAATCGTGATCTTTTAACAGCACCTGAATTAAAGGAAGCTATGTTTCATCTCAACAGACGAAGTCAGCCTGCCTTTCTTTATTCGGATGTCCATTTTTTGCTGTTAGGTTTTATCTTGGAAAGAATCTTTAATCAAGACTTGGATGTGATTTTACAGGAGCAAGTCTGGAATCTTTGGGGAATGGCGGATACCCAGTTTGGGCCTGTTGAGCTTGCTGTTACAACAGTTAGAGGTGTCGAGGCAGGTCTGGTACATGATCCCAAAGCTCGCCTTCTGGGCAGACATGCAGGTAGTGCTGGTTTATTTTCTACTGTAAAGGATTTACAAATCTTTTTAGAGCATTATTTAGCAGATGATTTTGCAAGAGATTTGAGTCAAAATTTTTCTCCTTTGGATGACAAGGAACGTTCTTTGGCATGGAATTTGGAAGGAGATTGGTTAGACCATACGGGCTATACAGGTACCTTTATCATGTGGAATCGCCAGAAGCAAGAAGCGGCTATTTTCCTATCGAATCGTACCTATGAAAAGGATGAGAGGGCTCAATGGATTGTAGACCGCAATCAAGTGATGGACTTGATTCGCAAAGAAGAGTAAGGAGAGACATGTCAAACAGTTTAAAAGGGACTCTATTAACAGTTGTGGCTGGGATTGCTTGGGGCTTGTCAGGAACGAGTGGCCAATACCTGATGGCACATGGAATTTCGTCTCTGGTTTTAACTAACTTACGACTTTTAATCGCCGGTGGGATTCTCATAGTCTTGGCTTATGCTACTGCAAAGGATAGAATGCTGGCCTTTTTAAAGGATAGAAAGAGTTTGCTGTCTCTTCTTATTTTTGCTCTAATTGGTCTCTTCCTCAACCAATTCGCCTATCTAACTGCTATTCAGGAGACCAATGCAGGAACAGCGACTGTGCTTCAGTATGTTTGTCCTGTCGGGATTTTGATTTATAGCTGTATCAAAGATAAGGCGGCACCGACACTGGGAGAGATTATTTCTATCATATTAGCTATCGGAGGAACCTTCCTGATCGCCACTCATGGGCAGTTGGACCAGTTATCTATGACACCTGCAGGCCTGTTCTGGGGTCTCTTTTCTGCTCTGACTTACGCACTTTATATCATTTTGCCCATATCCTTGATTAAGAAGTGGGGGAGTAGTTTGGTCATTGGTGTGGGAATGGTCATAGCAGGTTTGGTCGCTCTTCCTTTTACAGGAGTTCTACAGACTGTTATCCCAACTAGTCTTGATTTTCTCCTCGCTTTTGCGGGCATTATTCTTATCGGGACTGTCTTTGCCTATACAGCTTTCCTTAAAGGAACCAGTCTGATAGGACCGGTCAAGTCAAGCTTGTTGGCTTCAATTGAGCCAATCTCGGCGGTATTCTTTGCCTTCCTAATCATGAATGAACAATTTTATCCTATTGATTTTCTTGGTATGGCAATGATATTAATTGCAGTAACTCTGATTTCTTTGAAAGATTTATTGTTAGAGAAATAAACAAAAAATGAAAGTAGATGATAGCCACTCTTAAAGAGGGGTTATTTTTACTAGTAAACGTCTTTAAATCTAAATGAATTAATGAAATTTTATAAAAGTTTAAGCCTTTTTTCTTAAAATATTTATATGAGTATAGAATACCTGGAGAAAATATGAATATTTTTAAAAAAATACATCCATCTAAACCTCAAAAATACTTGAGATGGTTTGACATTGTGATTATTACGATCATAATGTTTGGTCAGTTTATAATTCGTTCAACCGAGCTATTTTTAGCAAATACGTTTCCAACGGGTGCATCAAGTACAGAAGGGACAGTTAGACAGGCTGCAAGCGAAGGTGCTGCTTATTTTAGTAATTTTACCCTGCAAACTATATTACTGGCTGTGACCTTACTCTATCTTTTGATTCGAAATTATGATTTTAAACAGCTTCCTATTCACTGGAATTGGTCCATTATCTTTTGGGTTCCATTTATATTTGCTTTAGTGGGATTGTTTGGAGACTTGGTTACAACTCTCACTGGTAAGTATAATTACTTTAATCCAGACCTTTTTGGCTATATAGATTTCACGCAAATAATAGGGAAGTTCTTAGCTCTCAGCCCGATAGCGATTGCCTATGCCTTGCTAAATGGATTTTATGAAGAGTTTTTCTTTCTAGGTTTGTTAACTTCAGTGAAGGAAAAACACAAGTGGTTGATTTTGATTTATTCTACTAGTATTCGTATTTCCTTCCACACCTATCAAGGATTAGTATGGGCTTTGGTAATCGGTGTAGTTTATGGCTTATTCTATTATTTCTTATACAAATATAAAATTAAAAATCTCCTTCCATTCTTTCTCATGCATGCTTTAGCAGATATGTTTGGTTCTAGCCTGATCTATCTATTGGTTGCTTGGGGGACTTAAAAATTAGAAAAGTCCACTCAGTTGTCTGAGCGGACTTTTTGTGTCAAGACGTTTAGTCTTTATTTTCGTATGGCAAGATTAAGTTCAAGATGATTCCTGTCATGGCTGATAGGGCAGTACCTGAAAGGGTAACTGGACCAAGTTTAAGGATAGCTCCTCCAAGTCCAAGTACCAACATAGCACTTGCGATGATTAGGTTACGCATTTGAGCGAAATCAACACGTTCTTTAATCAAGACTTTCAAACCGTTGCTGGCGATAACCCCATAGAGAAGGATTGACATACCACCAAGTACAGCATTTGGAATGGTTGAAATCAAGGCAGTGAATTTACCAAGGAAGCTAAGGGCAATCGCGATGAAGGCAGCGTTACGGATAACTGAGACAGAAGCGATACGGGTCATACCGATAACCCCGGTATTTTCTCCGTAAGTTGTATTGGCTGGTCCACCAAGGAAGGCAGAAACTGAAGTTGCGATACCGTCACCAAGAAGAGTACGGTGAAGACCTGGTTCTTTCAAGAATTGACGGCCACAGATTTGACCCAAAACAGTATGGTCTCCGATATGCTCAGAAATTGTTACGATAGCGATTGGCAAGATGGCGATGGTTTCTGGACCAAAGTAAAGATTGTACTCTTTAAAGGCACCACCTGTGCTAAATGGCAAGTAGAAACCAGGAATCTCGAACCAGTTAGCTTTAAGAACTGGTGTAAAGTCAACCAATCCAAGAGTTAGTGCGAAGAGGTAACCACCGATAATGGCAAAGAGAAATGGAATGATTCGTAGGAAGCCTTTTCCTTTTGTATTGATAAAGGCAGCAATCAAGAAAGTAACAACGGCTACAAGAGCATTTTTCCAATTTCCATCCGCTACAAGACCAGCGTTAGTAACAGCTGAACCTGCAAGTCCAAGACCGATAACGATGATCATAGGTCCGATGATGATTGGTGGCAAGAGTTTATCAATCCATTTTGTACCCGCAAAACGAACACTTGCAGCCACAAGGACATAGACTAAACCAGTCAAGATAACCCCTGTTTGAGCAGCAGATACATCACCACCCATTTCTTTCATAGCCAGTGACATTGCTGTGATAAAGGCAAATGAAGAACCTAGATAAACGGGAACTTTAAAACCGGTTGAAATCATATAGATGAGTGTCCCGACACCTGAAGCAAAAAGGGCAACAGATACAGGCATTCCCAAAATCAAGGGTACCAAGATGGTCGCACCAAACATGGCGAAAACGTGTTGGAAACTAAGGAGAATTCCTTTTCCAGCCGAAGGACGTTGGTCAACGTCTAGTAACAAATCAACAGTTGATTCTTGTTTCATATAAACCTCACTTTTGGGCATCAAAAAAGAGCCCATTATTTTACAGCAATAGGCCCTCAGAGTAAGACTTCTCTAAAATCTAGACTTTAAAGAATTTTAAATATTTCTGCGTCTTCGTCACCTCACGGGATGACATTAAAAACCTTTGCTTAGGATAGTATAGCAGAAAAAAATGATTTTGTAAATCATTTTTTCCCGAGCCCGAAAATAAGAGAGCGAGGTTGATTTTGTAAATCATTTTTTCCCGAGCCTAAAAATAAAAGAGCGAGGCTGACTTTGTAAATATTTTTTTAGTAAAAAATTTAAAGCGGGCGTTTATTGGGCATGCCAGCCTTACGTGGAAATTTATTTGGTGTTTCTTTTTTCTTTTCCACCACTGTGATGTAGCGCGGATTTCCATTAGGTAGAGCGTAGCTGAGATTGTCTTCGACCTTACTGAAGAGGAGGTTGAGGGCATTTTTGGCTTCTAACAATTCCTCTGGAGCATTGCTGGCTTTTAGTGCTAATAGTTTTCCTCCGACTTTAAGATAGGGAATGGTTAATTCTGATAAAATCTGCATACGAGCTACAGCACGGGCAGTTACCAAATCAAACTGGGCACGAAAGTTTTTATCTTGGGCAAAATCTTCTGCACGACCGTGGTAGAAATGAACACCGTCCAAATCTAGTTCTTGAGCCAACAGTTGGAGGAAGTTGATGCGCTTATTTAGAGAATCAATAATAGTCACATCTAGCTGAGGATAGAGGATTTTCATAGGTAGACTAGGAAATCCTGCCCCGGCTCCAATATCAAGAAGTTTGATAGTTTCATTTGAAATTAAGCCTTGCAGAATGGGTGCAATAGAATCGTAAAAGTGTTTCAGATAGACTTCTTCCTTATCTGTAATAGCCGTCAAATTAATCTTCTCATTCCACTCGACCAAGAGTTCAAAATAGCGTTCAAATTGTTTTTTTTGCTGGTCCGAAAGTGAAAGATTTTGCTCGGCAAGCAAGTTGTAAAATGTTTCTGGTTTCATAGTTTTTTCCTTCTTTAGTATCATCTTATTTTACCACAATCATTAAAAATTTGATATACTGGTACTAATCTAAAAGCAGAAAGGACTTATATTATGACTTGGATTATTCTTGGAGTTTTGGCTCTTGTTGTTATTTTTGTGATTGTTAGCTATAATGGTTTGGTTAAGAATCGTATGCAAACAAAGGAGGCTTGGAGTCAGATTGATGTTCAATTGAAACGTCGAAATGACCTCTTGCCAAACTTGATTGAGACTGTAAAAGGTTATGCCAAATATGAAGGTTCTACCCTTGAAAAGGTGGCAGAACTACGTAACCAAGTGGCGGCAGCGACTTCACCAGCAGAAGCTATGAAAGCTAGTGATGCCCTTACTCGTCAGGTCTCAGGTATTTTTGCAGTTGCAGAAAGCTATCCAGATTTGAAAGCTAGTGCAAACTTTGTTAAATTGCAAGAGGAGTTGACAAACACAGAAAATAAAATTTCTTACTCTCGTCAACTCTACAACAGTGTTGTCAGCAACTACAATGTAAAATTAGAAACTTTCCCAAGCAATATTATCGCTGGAATGTTTGGATTTAAAGCAGCAGATTTTCTTCAAACTCCAGAAGAGGAAAAGGCAGTTCCTAAAGTTGATTTTAGCGGTTTAGGTGACTAAGATGTTGTTTGATCAAATTGCAAGCAATAAACGAAAAACTTGGATTTTGTTGCTGGTATTTTTCCTACTCTTATCTCTGGTTGGCTATGCGGTTGGTTACCTCTTTATGAGGTCTGGTCTTGGCGGTTTGGTTATTGCACTGATTATCGGCTTTATCTATGCCATGTCTATGATTTTTCAATCAACAGAGATTGTCATGTCCATGAATGGGGCGCGTGAGGTTGATGAGCAAACGGCACCAGATCTTTATCATGTAGTGGAAGATATGGCTATGGTTGCTCAGATTCCCATGCCACGTGTTTTCATCATTGATGATCCAGCCTTAAATGCCTTTGCGACAGGTTCAAATCCTCAAAACGCAGCGGTTGCTGCGACTTCAGGTCTCCTTGCTATCATGAATCGCGAGGAGCTAGAAGCTGTTATGGGACATGAAGTCAGTCATATTCGTAATTATGATATCCGTATTTCGACTATTGCTGTTGCCCTTGCTAGTGCTATCACCATGCTTTCTAGTATGGCTGGTCGTATGATGTGGTGGGGTGGAGCAGGTCGCAGACGAAGTGACGATGACCGAGATGGAAATGGCTTAGAGATCATTATGTTAGTTGTCTCCCTACTAGCTATTGTGCTGGCGCCTCTTGCTGCAACCTTGGTGCAACTAGCTATTTCTCGTCAGAGGGAGTTTCTAGCTGATGCTTCCAGTGTCGAGTTGACCCGCAATCCTCAAGGTATGATTAATGCTCTACATAAGTTGGATAATAGTAAACCGATGAGTCGTCCTGTCGATGATGCCAGCAGTGCACTTTATATCAACGATCCTAAGAAAGGTGGAGGGTTCCAAAAACTCTTTTATACCCACCCACCTATCTCAGAACGGATTGAACGTTTAAAACATATGTAAAATGAAGGCTGGAAAAGAGACTTTAAAATCTGAAAAACGCATACTATCAGGTATTGAAAACTTGATATTATGCGTTTTATTATGGGAAGATTTACTTTCTCTTCTCCTAAAATTGTGTTTTTGCCCAGCCTATGTGCTATGTTGCAAATTTATAAATCTTCCAAATTAACTATCTCCAAACCGTGTTCTGTTAAGCGATAGATGATTGAACAGACCTTTTTTAAGAAACGACGGTCATGCGAAACAGTGATGAGACCGCCAGGATAAGTGGCAAAGAGTTTTCTAATTTGGGGTTGAGAAGTTGGAGAAAAGTTTCGTGTGGGTTCATCTAACAGGAGAAAGTTTGGTTTGCGCAAGACTAAATCCAAAAGCAGGAGTTTACCTTGTTGTCCGCCAGATAAGGAGCGAATTTGATGCTGCATTTCCGGATAACTGAAATTGAGACTAGCTAGGTGAGATTGGATTTTCTGAAGTTCCTCTTTTTCCCCAGTTTTACTTAGATAGTCTACTGGAGATAGCTCCAATTGTAGTTTTTTGTGATAATCTTGTGGCATAAAACCAAGAGAAATCTCTCTTTTATCATTAAGAAGTTGTTGCAACTTTGCTAATAGAGTTGATTTCCCCATACCATTTGGGCCGATGATACCAATTTTTTCTTGTCCACGGACAGTTAGTTGTAGTTCCTGAGCCAAAACACGGTCGCCAATGGACAAATTTTCTTTTTCCAATTGGATTAAGACTTTAGAAGCCGGTAATGGTTGTATGTCTGAGAAGAAAAGTCTGATTTCTTCCTCTTCAAGTGGTTTTTGGGTCATGGACTGAGCTGTCTTTTCAATGCGTTTTTCTTGAGAGAGGACATTTTTCATCTTTTTAGCCAATAGGCGACCGGCAGTACTGTCTTTGGTAGCTCGAAGCGCAGTTTCTACATTTTGCTTGACTCGCCGATGTTTTTCCATGGTTTTATCGTAGGCTCTTTGGTCGTTAGCAGCTTGTTGGCTTTGTTTGGTAAAATTAGCCTTTCTCTGCTCACTATAGCAATCATAGTCTAAATGCTCTACTAGCGTTTCTGCTTCTTTACGGTGCTTGACCAGTCGCAAGTGGACAATAGCATCAGCCGTTTCAGAAAGAAAGTCTTCATCATGGGAAATGAAAATAACGGTTTGCCGAATCTTTCGAATCTGACCTTTTAGCCAATCAACCGTCTCAAGGTCCAGGTCATTTGAAGGTTCATCTAAAAATAGAATCTCAAAGGGTTTGGCTAACTCATGGATAAGCTGAATTTTCAAAGATTCGCCCCCCGAAAGGCTCCCAATCTCTTGATCGCTAGCGAAACGATCGCTATCAAAGTTCAACTCCTCAGCCAAACGATAAAGTATACTGTAGTCTAAATCAATAGAATCTAAAAAGAAGTAGTCGTGTAGACTTTTCTTTTTCAGCTCTTCGGGGAGTTTTTGAGGAATGTAGGCCAGTGACTGATAGTCAGACTGGATGTCACCCCTGATAGTGAAATCAGGCAAAGATTCACCCATTAAAGTTTTAAGTAAGGTTGATTTGCCATTTCCTTCTTCGCCAATAATAGCTACCTTTTCCCCGTTTTGGATGGTCATGCTTAAGTCTGAGACAAGATCTCGTAAATATTTGTTTTGTGTGATGGTCAGGTGATTGATTTTTATCATATGATTGCCCTTTCTAGAATGTCCATAGTGCATAACAAAAAGCTCTACTTTACCTAGTAGAGCCAATGTCTATGTCAAAAAAAAACTCTATTAATACTCTTCGAAAATCTCTTCAAACCACGTCAGCGTCGCCTTACCGTATATA
>CBDFAU010000016.1:0-42474 GCA_965245755.1 Streptococcus mitis
CTTTTGGCACATTTCCCCCATTCTGTTCTCTACACTGCCTCAACTGCACAAAAAAAGAGAGGACACGCCTCTCTAGGGGTTATAATTCTGCAATTTGATTTAGGTTTACTTCTGCAACTGTGTCATTACCAAACATAGAGATAATCATTTTTACTTTATTGTTATCAATCTCTGTAATCTTACCAGTATAATCTGCAAAAGCACCATCAATAATACGTACAGTTTGACCAACTTCAACATCGATATCAAACTCTTGTACAGTTTGTCCCATAGAAACCAAGATATCACGGATTTCTTGTTCCAATAATGGAGTTGGTTTTGATCTATTTCCGTGAGATCCGACGAATCCTGTAACGTTTGGCGTGTTTCGAACAACAAACCAAGCTTCATCTGTCATCACCATTTCTACAAGAACATAACCTGGAAAGCGATTTTCTTCTACTTCTTTTCTCTTTCCATTTTTTTCAACTTGCACTGTTTGTGTTGGAATTTCAACACGTAAAATATTATCCAACATATTGTAGGTTTGTGCACGTTGTAATAGATTTTCTTTTACCTTATTTTCATAACCAGAATAAGTTTGTAAGACAAACCATCCTTTATCAAAACTATCCATGATACTTCCTTTCATAATAGAAGACTTTTAGCGGGAATAACTCCACAGTTCTTCTAAAAAATGTTAATAAATCGAATCAAACCTGAAACAATCAACTTGTCAAAAATATAAATAATCACAACAAAGAAAGCAGTGTATTCCATGATAGAACGAAAATCTCTCCAGCTTTCCTTGCGAGTTGGCCATGTTGTGTCTTTAAGAAGTCTAAAAATATCTCCAATAAAACGCATCGCTCTCTCCTATCTCGTTTCTCTGTGTGTAGTGTACTTACCACAATGTTTACAAAATTTATTTACTTCTAGTCGTGTTGGCTTGGGGTTTCCACTGATCTTGATTGAATAGTTTCTAGAACCACAAACCGCACAAGCTAGGCTTGCTTTTTTTAGTGCCATAACGCCTCCATCTTATCTATTATAACAAGAAAGCTAGGCTTTGACAAGCATCTTAACGAAATAGATTGACTACCGAATCCCATATTGTTTGTGCTTTTTCCTTAATTTTAGCATCTGATATAGCACGACTCGCCTCATCTACCAGATTTTGTGCACGACTTCTAATATCAGAAATGGTATCATCCGTCTGATTGGTTTCATTACTCTGTACTTGACTACTTGTATTGGCTGGTGCAATTCCATTTTGCTTATAAGCATTTTCAACTGTAAAGGTACTTCCTGGCGTATAAGGTAAAATGGTATTTGCAATGTTTCTAAAGACGTGGGCTGCACCGTTTGAAGTAGAACCCGCTAAATAGTGATTTTCATCAGTCGTCGGGAAACCAAGCCAATGACTGATCACCACATCCGGAGTATAACCAATTACCCACTGGTCACTTGTATATACCGGATTAAAAACTGCTTCAGTTGTACCAGTTTTTCCTGCCATAACATAATCTGCAGGTGATGAACTAATACCTGTTCCGTTTGTGAATGTCCCCAACATCATACTGGTCATCTTGTCAGCCACAGACTTATCGATCACCCGTTTTTGTGAATTCTTATGGCTTGCAATAACTTGTCCACTAGCATTTTCAATTCTACTAATAAAATGAGCTTCCGGCATTAAACCTTCATTTGCAAAGGCAGCATATGCTTGAGCCATTTGAAGAGGATTGGTTTCGACACCGCTTCCCAAAGCCACACCAAGAACACGGTCGACTTTTTCCATGTTGAGTCCGAATTTTTCTCCGGCCTCAAAAGCCTTGTCAACACCCAAGTCATTAACAGTGGCAACAGCAGGTAGATTAAGCGATTCTGCCAAGGCTTGATACATAGGAACTTCTCGACTCGTTTTGATTCCTGCATAGTTATCAACTTTATAGCTGTCATACTGCATGGTATGGTTATCCAACTGCTTATTCAAGGCCCAACCTGCTTCAACTGCTGGTGTATAAACAACTAAAGGCTTAATTGTAGAACCAGGACTACGTTTTGATTGGGTTGCATAGTTGAAATTCCGGAATCCAGTTTTATCATTATCTGCAACTTGACCAACAACTCCACGAACTCCCCCTGTTTTCGGTTCGAGAGCTACACTTCCTGATTGAGCAAACGTTCCATCCTCTGCCCTCGGAAATAGTGAGGTATTTTCATAAACAACCTGCATATTTGCTTGGTAGTTTTGGTCCAGCTCTGTGTAAATGCGGTAGCCATTGTTGACAATCTCTTCCTCTGTTAGATTATACTTGGAAACAGCTTCATTAACCACCGCATCAAAATAAGAAGGATAGCGGTAATCTGAGATTTTTCCTTCATACTTATCTTGTAATTGCGAAGCCATATCAATTTCCGTAGCTTCAGTTTCTTGATTTTTATCAATATAACCCGCTGCAACCATATTCTGCAAAACAGTATCTCGACGATTAGTCGAATCTTCTAAGGAATTCAAGGGATTATACAGTTCTGGTCCTTTGAGCATCCCTGCTAGAGTCGCAGCTTGATCGAGACTCACTTCTGATGCAGAAACTCCAAAGTATTTCTTACTCGCATCTTCTACACCCCATACACCATTTCCAAAATAGGCGTTGTTAAGGTACATGGTTAGAATTTGATCCTTACTATATTTTTTGGTTAATTCTAAGGCAAGGAAAAATTCTTTCGCTTTTCTCTCAACAGTTTGATCCTGCGATAGATAGGCGTTTTTAGCCAGCTGTTGGGTGATAGTAGAACCACCACCTGAACGACCAGCAGTAACAATTGCCAAGAAGAAACGACCATAGTTAATCCCGTCGTTTTTATAGAAAGAACGGTCTTCTGTCGCAATAACGGCATTCTGCAAATTTTTACTGATATCAGTCAATTCAACGTAGGTTCCCTTTTGACCAGACAAGGCACCAGCCTCTTTTTCTTCACGGTCAAAAATGAGAGTTCGAGTTTTCAAGGCGTTTTGCAAATCATTGACATTGGTTGACTTGGCTACAGCAAACAAATAGGTTCCAACTAGCAAGCTCGCACTCAAACCTAGTATAAGGACAATCTTTGTTAGATGATAGCGACGCCAGAATTTCCGAATCGGACCCACTTGGGCTAATTTTTTTCGATCACTGCGAGAACGACGCAAGCTAGTAGACCCAGAATCCTCTGATTCACTTGTTTCTTTTTTAAAAAGAGAAAGAAATTTCTCGAATAATTTATCTAATTTCATGCGTTTATTTTATCATCTTCATCATAGGAAGACAAGAATTTAGCTATTTCCTATCCAAATAGGGCTTTTTTTGTTACAATATCTGTATGAAATTCACTTTTACTTTACCCGCCTCTCTACCTCAAATGACGGTGAAGCAATTGCTAGAGGAGCAACTCCTCATCCCTAGAAAAATCCGTCATTTTTTGAGAATCAAGAAACACATTTTGATTAATCAGCAAGAAGTTCATTGGAACGAGGTAGTGAATCCTGGAGATATTTGCCAATTGACTTTTGACGAGGAAGATTATCCAAAAAAAGAAATCCCTTGGGGCAACCCAAACCTCGTTCAGGAAGTTTATCAAGACCAACACTTGATTATTGTAAACAAACCCGAAGGGATGAAAACCCACGGTAATCAACCAAACGAAATTGCTCTTCTTAACCATGTCAGTTCCTACGTCGGCCAAACCTGCTATGTCGTTCATCGTCTAGATATGGAAACCAGTGGTTTAGTCCTCTTTGCCAAAAATCCATTTATCCTTCCCATTCTCAACTGCTTATTGGAGAAAAAAGAGATTTCTAGGGAATATTGGGCACTAGTTGATGGAAATATCAACAAGAAAGAACTTGTGTTCAAAGACAAAATCGGACGTGATCGTCATGACCGCAGAAAAAGAATAGTTGATACAAAAAATGGTCAATACGCTGAAACTCATGTAAGCAGATTAAAGCAATTCTCAAACAAGACTTCCTTGGTTCGTTGCAAACTAAAGACAGGCCGAACTCATCAGATTCGTGTGCACCTTTCGCATCATAACTTCCCTATTTTGGGCGACCCTCTCTATAATAGTAAACCAAAGACAAGTCGGCTTATGCTCCACGCCTTTCGTCTGTCCTTTACCCATCCACTTACTTTAGAGAATTTAAGCTTCACTGCCCTTTCAGATACTTTTGAAAAAGAATTAAAAAAGAATGGATGATTGTATCATCCATTTTTAAATATTTAAAAAGCAAGACCAAGAGGCCTTGCTTTTTATCGACTCATGAATTATTTAGCGATTTTTGCGAAGTATTCAAGAGTACGAACAAGTTGTGCAGTGTATGACATTTCGTTGTCGTACCATGATACAACTTTAACCAATTGTTTACCGTCAACGTCAAGAACTTTAGTTTGAGTTGCGTCAAACAATGAACCGTAAGACATACCTACGATATCTGAAGATACGATTGGATCTTCTGTGTAACCGTATGATTCGTTTGAAGCTGCTTTCATAGCTGCGTTCACTTCATCAACAGTAACGTTCTTTTCAAGAACTGCTACCAATTCAGTAACTGATCCAGTTGGAGTTGGAACGCGTTGTGCAGATCCGTCAAGTTTACCGTTCAATTCTGGGATTACAAGACCGATAGCTTTCGCAGCACCAGTTGAGTTAGGAACGATGTTTGCAGCACCAGCGCGAGCACGGCGAAGGTCACCACCACGGTGTGGTCCGTCAAGGATCATTTGGTCACCAGTGTAAGCGTGGATAGTAGTCATCAATCCTTCAACAACACCAAAGTTGTCTTGAAGAGCTTTAGCCATAGGAGCCAAGCAGTTTGTAGTACATGAAGCACCTGAGATAACTGTTTCAGTACCGTCAAGAACGTCGTGGTTAGTGTTAAATACAACTGTTTTAACGTTATTTCCACCAGGAGCAGTGATAACAACTTTTTTAGCTCCACCTTTAAGGTGTTTTTCAGCTGCTTCTTTCTTAGCAAAGAAACCAGTAGCTTCAAGAACGATCTCTACACCGTCAGTAGCCCAGTCGATTTGCTCTGGATCACGTTCAGCAGAAACTTTAACGAATTTACCGTTAACTTCGAATCCACCTTCTTTAACTTCAACAGTACCGTCGAAACGACCTTGAGTTGTGTCGTATTTCAACAAGTGTGCAAGCATAACTGGATCTGTAAGGTCGTTGATGCGAGTAACTTCAACACCTTCTACGTTTTGGATACGACGGAAAGCAAGACGACCGATACGTCCGAAACCGTTAATACCAACTTTAACTACCATTAGTGATTTCCTCCTTATGAAAATCATGAAATTTTTATTGTGAAAAGAGTAACTTGAATCACTACAAATCACCTTTCAACAAACCTATTATATAACTATTTAAGTTTAATTGCAAGTACGGGCGTTGTTTTTTGTCTATACCCCACTTATTTTTCTTTCTCCTTTGAAAACCTATACTGCTGTCTTTCTTTGTCTACCTAGCCATTGCCAGCTTTCCTCTTCAGATGAAAAGTGAAAATAGAAAAGCTAAAAATTATTTTCACCACTCCAGTTCTACAAAAAAAAGAGACAGGATTTCTCCTGCCTCTAGGCTGATAACAATTATTTACGGCGTCCTGGTCTTTCTTTGTAGCCATAGTAAGAATCTTCGATGATTTCTTGCATATGGTCAACCATTGGAAGACGTGGGTTAGCTGGTGAACATTGGTCTTCATAAGCAAGGAAGGCCAATTCACGAGAATGTTCTTTCCATTCTTTTTCATCGATTCCTTGTGCTTTGAAGTTCATTTGGATACCTACGCGCTCACCAAGTTCATAAACAGCTTTTGCATAAGATTCAACCCCTTCTTCTGGTGTAGAAGCTGGAAGCCCAAGCATACGAGCAATATCTTGATATTTCTCATCTGCACGGTAGTAGTTGTACTTAGGCCATGTTGCTGTCTTAGCCGGACGTGTACCGTTGTAGCGGATGACGTATGGAAGCAAGATAGCATTTGTACGACCGTGGATTGTGTGGAATTGCGCACCAATCTTATGGGCCATTGAGTGAGAAATACCTAGGAAGGCATTGGCAAAGGCCATACCAGCGATTGTTGAAGCGTTATGCATTTTCTCACGTGAGTGGAAGTCTGCATTCTTAACTGAGCTTTCAAGGTTTTCGAATACAAGTTTGATGGCTTGAAGTGCAAGACCGTCAGTGTAGTCGCTAGCCATTTGTGATACGTAAGCTTCAGTCGCGTGGGTCAATACGTCCATACCAGTGTCCGCAGCAACAAATCCAGGAACTGTCAATACCAAGGCAGGGTCTACGATTGCCACAGTTGGTGTCAATGAGTAGTCAGCGATTGGGTATTTACGGTTGTTTGCTTTATCAGAGATAACGGCAAATGGTGTTACTTCAGATCCTGTACCAGATGTTGTTGGGATTGCGATGAATTTAGTCTTCTTACCAAGCAATGGGAATTTGAAGGCACGTTTACGGATATCCATGAATTTTTGAACAAGATCACGGAAGTCCACTTCTGGTTGTTCGTAGAAGAGCCACATTACTTTAGCAGCATCCATTGGAGATCCACCACCGAGAGCGATGATTGTATCTGGTTTGAAGGCACGCATAATCTCAGTACCACGGTTTACAGTTGTGATATCTGGATCTGGTTCTACATCAGCAAAGATTTGGTAAACCACCTTATTGCGACGAAGGTCAAGTTGTTCGATGATACGATCAAGGAAACCAAGCTCTACCATGGCATGGTCAGTAACGATCATGACACGTTCAACGTCACGACATTTTTGAAGGTATTGAATTGAATCACGTTCAAAGTATGTTTTTGAAGGAAGTTTCATCCATTGCATGTTATTTCTCCGTCTTCCGACTTTTTTGATATTCAAGAGGTTAATGGCACTAACGTTATCCCCAACTGAGTTGCGTCCGTAAGAACCACATCCGAGTGTCAATGATGGCAAGAAGGCATTGTAAACGTCTCCGATACCACCGAAAGTAGAAGGTGAGTTACAGATAACACGAATAGCTTTAACAGCTTTACCAAATTCTTTAGTCAATTCTTCGTCAGCTGTGTGGATAGCTGCTGAGTGTCCAAGACCGTTAAATTCAACCATTTGACGAGCTTTAGTAATACCATCTTCACGGCTTTCAGATTTCAAAACTGCGATAACTGGTGACAATTTTTCACGAGTCAATGGCTCATTTTCACCAACTTCTTTACATTCTGCAGCAAGAATGTTTGTTCCTTCTGGAACTGTAAATCCTGCTTGCTCTGCAATCCAAGTTGCTGGTTTACCAACGATGTCAGCGTTCAATTTTGCACCAGCACAGTTTTTACTGTTTGCTTTCACGCCGAAGCAGAACTCTTCAAGAAGAGCCTTTTCTTTCTTGTTTACAAAGTAAGTGTGGTAAGATTTGAACTCTGCTACAAATTCATCGTAAATTTCTTTATCAATGATAACCGCTTGTTCAGATGCACAGACCATACCGTTATCAAATGATTTAGACATTACGATATCGTGTGCAGCTTGGCGGATGTTAGCTGATTTTTCAACATAGGCTGGAACGTTTCCGGCACCTACCCCAAGAGCTGGTTTACCACATGAGTATGCGGCTTTAACCATGGCATTACCACCTGTTGCAAGAATTGTGGCAACACCTTCGTGGTTCATAAGTGCACTAGTTGCTTCCATAGATGGTTCAGTGATCCACTGTACACAGTTTTCAGGAGCTCCTGCTTTAATCGCAGCATCACGAACGATTTGAGCTGCGTGAGCCGATGATTCTTGAGCTGATGGGTGGAATGCAAAGACGATTGGATTACGAGTCTTCAATGAAATCAATGCCTTAAAGATCGCTGTTGATGTTGGGTTTGTTGTAGGAGTAATACCACAGACAACACCAACCGGTTCAGCGATGAGAGTCAATCCTGTTACATCGTCTTCTTCGATAACGCCAACAGTCTTAGTGTGACGCATGTTGTTTACTACGTGTTCACAAGCAAACAAGTTCTTAGTTGCTTTGTCTTCAAATACACCACGTCCTGTTTCTTCAAAGGCATGTAAAGCCAATTCTCCGTGGGCATCCAAAGCTGCTACTGATGCTTTGGCAACGATGTAGTCAACCTGCTCTTGATCCAACTTACGCATTTCTTCAAGAGCAACTAGAGCTTTTTGCACCAATCCATCGACATGCTTTTCAGCAGCGAGTTTCTTTTCCTCTGGTGTCACAGTTTTTTTATCAGCCATATTTTCCTCCATAGCTTTCAAGGATCGATATCCTTTGTTAATTTTTTCACAAGTTTATTATAACGCATTATTTCAACTTTGTAAACAGTTTCATAAACATTTCACAAAGAATTTTTTATTGTTTGTGAATTTTTTCTCATTTTCTTTACTTATCAAGTTTTTTCTTTAGAGTTTGTGAAATGAATTTCAAATATTTTTTTATTTCACAAGCTTGATTGGAAGAGGAGCTTGGAAAGAGATAGATTTTCTAGTAAGCGCTTACTTTTAAATGATAACAATACCTCCTTTGATAAGGAGGCTTTATTTTTGTTGAAAAACGCCTTGTTTAAAAGTCCCTTCATAAACGACTTCTTGTTCTGTTGTTAGTTTCCCTTTTCCTTCAGCCTGACCATTTACAAAATCACCTTCGTAGGTCCAGCCTTCTTTAGATTGAAAGGTACCTTTTCCGTTGAAGGCTCCATTGTTGAAACCACCAGTATACTGGTCCCCATTTTGGAAAGTAATGGTACCTTGGCCATTCATTTTACCACGTACAAGACTGCCATCGTAAACAATCGTTCCATTATCAAGCTTTAGAACACCTTTTCCGGGAATATTTAGAAAAAAGACGAGCACAGCACAAAAAACAATCGTAACTACTGCCAAAAGCTCTAAACGTGGACGAGTCAGATAGACACGATACTTTTCGTAAAAATTCTTAAGATTTTCCATCTTCACTCTCCTTTTCTAAACGCTCTAACCAAGCTTGACAACCCTCTTGAACACGCTTATAAGTTTCCTCAAAATCTCCTGTATACCAAGGATCTGGAACACTTTCAGATGCAAATGAGTAAATCTTATCTTGACAGTCTGCTGGACACATCTGACGTAAGTCAGAAACATTTGAAGCGTCCATTCCGATAATATAATCAAAGGCTTCAAAATCTTCCTTACTAATCTGAAGCGATGTCTTGCCTTTATCATAAGGAATCTGATACTGTTGAAAAATCCCTTGAGTTCCCTTATGAATCGGATTGCCATGTTCCCAAGAAGAAGTCGCTCGACTTTGGATTTCATAATTATCTGTCATTGATTTCATAACAAACTCGGCCATAGGGCTACGGCAAATATTTCCCAGACAGACAAAGACTAGTTTTTTCATCCCATTTCCTTTCTTTTATAGAAAAACGGGAGTTAATAATCCCGTCTTATTTTTCAATTGCACCTTCTAGTGAAGCTGTTTCTTTCAGCGGTAATACGGTCTTGATAGCAGCTAGTTCAAAAGTCAAGTAAACTCCATCTACATCAAGAACAATCGTTCTCTTCTCAGTATCTACTTCATCGACTGTTCCGTAAAGTCCACCGATTGTAATCACTTCATAGCCTTTTTGTAGTTTGTTTAAGCTTTCCATACGTTTTTGTGCTTGTTTCTTTTGAGAGCGTTGCGTAAAGAACATCAAGCCCACCATAGCCACAAGAATGATTAAAAATGTATATTGTGATTCCATTATATTCTCCTTTGTCTTTTACATAGGACTACTATATCAAATTTCAGCTACTTTTACAAGATTGTACCTTACTTTTCTAGTAAGAAAAAACCAGAGCTTGCGCCCTGATTTTTAGAATTATTTCAAGTTTTGAACGACTTTTACAAGATTTTCGACAGTAAAGCCATATTCTGCCAATACTTTTGGTGCTGGTGCAGAGGCTCCGAAGGTATCAATACCAAGAACAGCACCATCTAGACCAACATATTTGTACCAGTTTTGAGTTGCACCCATTTCGACTGCAACACGACGGCGAACTGCATTTGGAAGAATTTCTTCCTTGTATGCTGCATCTTGTTTATCAAATACATCTGTAGATGGCATGCTGACTACGCGGACTTTTGCACCTTGACTAGCCAATTCTTTGGCAGCTGAGACAGCAAGATTGACCTCTGAACCTGTCGCAATCAAGATGGTATCAAAGTCTGCTGCATTTTCATAGACAACATAAGCACCTTTAGCAACCTTGTCGAAATCTGTTCCCTCTTCAACAGTCAAATTTTGACGTGTCAATACAAGGGCAGTTGGTGTTTTCTCACTTGTCACTGCAAGGTACCAAGCTGCTTGAGTTTCACGCGCATCTGCTGGACGAAAAACATTTAGATTTGGCATAGCACGAAGACCTGCTAAGTGTTCAACTGGCTCATGCGTTGGGCCATCTTCCCCAACTGCAATAGAATCGTGGGTAAAGACATAAGTCACAGGAAGTCCTTGCAAGGCTGACAAGCGAACAGCTGCCTTCACATAGTCAGAGAAGACGAAGAAAGTTCCACCGTATACACGAAGTCCACCATGAAGAGCCATCCCGTTCAAGATCGTTCCCATGGCAAATTCACGAACACCAAACTGAATGTTACGGTTCAAGCGATTGGCATCGTCTTGAAGTCCATCTGTTTTGATATAAGTCATGTTTGAGTGAGCAAGGTCCGCTGATCCACCCAAGAAGGTTGGCAACTTAGCAGCTACAACGTTCAAAGCATCTTGGCTTGAATTACGCGTTGCTTGAGAGAAGCCATTTTCTAATGCTGGGAAGTCTGCTGGAGTCACTTCAACTGGATCACGTCCATCAATAATAGCTTCGACTTCTGCTGCAAGTTCTGGATGCGCTTCTTTATAATCAGCAACTAGCTTTGTCCAAGTTTCATAAGCTGATGCGCCACGGTCTGCAACATGTTCTTTGAAATCAGCATAAACTTGTTCTGGAATTTCAAATGGTTCGTAGCCCCAACCAAGGGCTTGACGAGTTGCTGCAGTTTCATCTGCTCCAAGAGGAGCACCGTGTACAGCATTAGTCCCTTGTTTGTTTGGAGAACCGTATCCAATAACAGTCTTCACTTCAATCAAAGATGGCTTACCTGAGGCTTTAGCTGTTTCGATAGCAGCATGGATAGCTTCCAAGTCTGTTCCATCTTCAACCAAGGCTGTATGCCAACCATAAGCATTGTAACGGTCACGAACACTTTCTGTAAAGGAATCCTTTGTCTCACCATCCAAGTTGATGTCATTTGAATCATAAAGAACAACCAACTTGTCTAGCTTTTGCAAACCTGCGTATGAAGCCGCCTCACTTGAGACACCTTCCATCAAGTCTCCGTCTCCACAGATAACGTAAGTATAGTGGTCAAAGATATTGTAGCCTTCGCGGTTATATTTGGCTGCCAAGAAACGTTCTGCCTGGGCAAAACCAGTGGCAGTTGAAATCCCTTGACCTAGAGGACCTGTTGTAGCATCAATTCCGGCTGTATGACCAAATTCTGGGTGACCTGGTGTTTTTGAACCCCATTGACGGAAGCTCTTGATCTCATCCATGCTGACATCTTCAAAACCAGAAAGATGAAGAAGGGCATAAAGGAGCATTGAACCATGGCCTGCTGAAAGAATAAAGCGGTCACGGTTAATCCAGTTTGGTTGAGCCGGATTGATACGAAGTTGTTTTGTAAAGAGGCTGTAAGCCATCGGAGCCGCTCCCATAACCACACCTGGGTGACCTGAGTTGGCTTTATTAATGGCGTCAATACCTAGGAAACGAATTGCATTAACAGATAGATTTGACATAGAATTTCCTTTCTATTTGAGGTGATTAGTGAATCACACATTCTATTTTACTATTATATGAAAAAATACATAGAATAGCAATTAAACAATTCGACGCTAGATAAGTCTCCTATTTTCTACTCTCTTGTCGCCTGATAGTAGGGAAGTAAGCGTTCATAAGCATCTTCTAATTTTTCTAAAATCACTTCTAATGATTGATTTTCTATGATAGAAACATCTGATTTAACTAACACTTTTCGGATTTCTTGACTGCCTACCTTCTCGACTAAGACTTGACGATTTTCTTCGTTCGCCTCCCACCGTTGACTTTGGCCATCAGAGTAGGCTAGATAATAAATCCCTTCAATGGTTGAAATTTCTAAAACTTTAGCCTGCTTGCCTAGAGTTTGCTCATCCTTCTTACGCTCGATGAAACTGACTTCTAGTGATACTCCAAAATCTGAAGGGCTCCCATATAAACGTAAAGCCAGCATAGGTTCTGTCACTTGTCCTTCTCTCTGTAGATAAACCCAAAAATGTGGTCGCAAACGCTGGGCCTGATTCATCCACTGGCTAGTCTGTTGGAGTTGCCATTCTGGATGGCTTGCTTGGAAAGCTTTGGCCAATTCTGTAAAAGCCTTTCGGGCCTCTTGGCCTTTGTGGCGTAATTTCAGCATCTTCTCCCTTTCTTCTCCTGATTTATCAGGATTACGGTACTGCAAACCTGCAAAGTCTAGATAGTCTCTTATCTTATTCAACATCCGTTTAACCTCCTCTAACTAGCAAAAAATCAGGATAAACCTGATTTTACTTATTCTGTATCTACAACAACATAGCGATTTGGCTCGTCACCTTCAGAGTAACTAGTCACGCCATCCATACGTGAAATAATACGATGGATAATCTTACGTTCGCTATTTGACATGGGATCTGTTTGATGACTACGTCCTTCTTCTAAAACACGAGTCGCCAATTTTTGCGCATAGGTCTGCAAGACTTCTGCACGGTGTTCGACATAATCATTGACATTAATAGTAATGTAGAAAGTTCTTGAATAGCGGTTATAAAGATAATTTTGAGCCAATAACTGCAAGGCCTTCAAAACTTTGCCATGGTAACCGATAATACGACCTGGTTCGTTGGTGTCAATCTGTAGATTGATGCTACGACGGTTATAGTCATTTGAAATCGTCGCCTCAACGTCCATATCATCAATAATCGTTTGAACATAAGTCGTTACTTCCGTAGCTACTTGTTCAATATCAAAACTTGGTTCCACTTTTAAGCCCAAGTCTTCTAATTCTTGACTTTCAGTTCGTTCAGCTTGAGTCTCGACAATAGGAGTTTCTACTTCTTCTCCGAAACCAGCTTCTTCAAGCTGTAATTCATTTAAAATCTCAATGTGCCCAGTTTCTTCTAAGATGGTGCTAGCATGTTTTTCATTTTTCAAGATTTCAGCCTTGACTTCATCAGAAACCCCTTGGCCTTCTTCTTCAATCTTTTTAATTGCTTCTACAACATGACCCAAATCAACGGTTGCTTCACTGACCGTTTTGACCGGTTCATTTTGTTCATTGATTTCTTTAGGAACACCCTTAATAGCTTGTTGATTTGCTTTAATGACAGTTGTTTCACTAATAGCTTCAATGTCAACTTGAGCTGGTTTTTTACCAAATAAACCAAGAAATCCTTTTTTCTCGCGAGAAATGACTTTGATATGAGCCTTCATTCTTGGAATATCTAATTCTTTCAATCCTTTCTGGATTGCTTCTTCAACAGTTGAACCTGTAAATACTCCCATTACCAGATTCCTCCTTATTATTTCGTTTTCTGAGCCTTTTTCTTGGCTTTTCTTTTTCTATTTTCCAAATCTTTCTGTGCCTGAGCTACCGCCTCGCGCTCTGCAATAATCTTGAATGGATTGTTCAAGAAATAGGTTTGCAAGACTTGATAAGCATTGGACACTGCCCAGTAGAGAGCGACTCCGCTCGGAGCATAAACCCCAAAGATAAAGATTAAGACTGGAATACCATACATCATCGCAGTCGTAGCGCCATTACGCTCAGACAAGGCTTTATTAGACAGCCAAGTACTTAAAAAGGTAAATACAGCTGCTAAAATCGGAAGAACAAGGGTTGTATCCACACCACCAAGGTTAATCCATAAGAAATGACCTGTCTTTAAAAAGTCAACTCTTGATAGAGCTTGGAACAAAGCCAAGATAACCGGCATCTGAATCAAAATCGGCCAAAGAGAATCTGACTGTCTGACACCCATTTCTTTAAAGACTTTACGCATTTCTTGCTCTAGCTTGGTTCTGCTTTCCATATCTCGACCTGGATATTGTTCTCGAAGCGCCTTAATGCGAGGTTGAGCTTCCTGCATTTTTCTGGATGCCACCATTTGCACTTGGAAAACTGGCAAGAGGACTGTACGAATCAAGATCGTAAAGAGAATAATCCCTACTCCGATACTGATATCAAACGATAAAAAGCGAATGATTTCCGCAAAGAAGTAAACAAATTTACTCCAAAAATCAGCCGATTCGGCTGTAATATCGCTAGTTGTCCCATTTGTCGCACAAGCTGTCATGATTAATAGGGACAGTCCTAGCAAACTAGTCAACTGTAGTTTCTTTTTCACTCCCATTTCCTTCCTGGTAAATCTTTGATAATTTTAATACGTGGAGTAGGTTTTTCTCCATCTCTGCGTATCCCAAGGTTTCGACTCCTTTTCGAGCAATGACAACAAAATCGACATCTTCTACCAGACTCCCTTTTGCAATCTGGATAATATGTCGGATTCGTCGTTTGATTTGATTTCTAGTGACCGCATTCCCTAGTTTTTTACTAACTGATAGACCTACTCGAAAATGATTTTTCTGGTTTTCTAATTGGTAGACAACAAATTTACGATTAGCAAAACTTGTCCCCTCCTTGAAAATCGCCTTAAAATCTTTCTCTCTTTTTACACGAAAGTTTTTCTTCAAAACTCAACTCCATCTATTAAATTACTACTATTATACCATATTTTTCAAAAAAGCCAATCATAGCAAGGTTTTGGACAATTTCACCATAAAAAGAAGCTGGAAAAATCTCTTTCCCAACTCCTTGTACGGAATATTTTTACTAGTTTTACTTATTTTTTCAAGCGTTCAACGTCACGGGCAATAACTAGCTCTTCATCTGTTGGAATAACCAATACACGGATCTTCGCTGCCTCTGTTGAGATGTCTCCTGTCACACCAAAGACGTTCTTTTCTGGGTCAACATTACAACCAAACCAAGAGATACCTGAGATAACATCTTCACGCACATTTGCAGCATTTTCACCAATACCTGCTGTGAAGATAATAGCATCTGCTCCATTTAAGACTGCAAGGTATTGACCGATATGTTTTTGGATACGATCAACATACATTTCATAGGCTAAAGTGGCATCATGATCCCCTTCTTCCATAGCAGCAATCACATCACGCATATCACTAGATTTACCTGAAACCCCCATCAGTCCTGATTCACGATTAAGAACGTGACTAATGTCTTCAGGCGTGTTAAAGTCCTCTGTATATTGCATTAAGTAAGGAATGATAGCTGGGTCAATATCCCCTGTACGAGTTCCCATCATCACACCACCAAGTGGAGTGAATCCCATTGAAGTATCGACAGATTGACCACCCTTAACAGCTGTGATAGAAGCACCATTACCGATGTGGCAAGTAATCAATTTCAAGTCTTCTAATGGACGTCCCAAGAGTTTTGCAGCTTCTCCTGCTACAAACTGGTGACTTGTACCGTGGGCACCATATTTACGAACCTTGTGTTCTGTGTAATATTTTGTTGGTAGAGGGTAGCGATAAGCTTTCTCTGGCATACTTGTGTGGAATGAAGTATCAAAAACAACTACACTGGTAATGTCTGGCAACAATTCCTTGAAGGCACGAACACCTGCTGCATTGGCTGGATTGTGGAGAGGAGCCAACAAACTCAACTCTTCAACTTTTTCTAAAACATCTCCCTCAACAACCGTTGATTCTTTGAAATATTCTCCACCTGCAACAACACGGTGACCAACACCTGTAATCTCATCATAAGCCTTGATAATATCGAAACGAATCAGGTCATCCAATAAGATTTTAACAGCTTGTGTGTGATTTTCGATATCCAAAATTTGTTGTTCAGAACGGCCGTCAAATTTTACAGTTGAAATTGAATCTTTCAAACCGATACGTTCAATCAAACCTTTCGCCAATACTTTTTCTTCTGGCATTAAGTATAACTGCCATTTCAAACTTGAACTTCCCGCATTGATTGCAATTGTTTTTGTCATAATATGATACCCCTTTTTAAGCGTTTTCATCTATTATAACAAAATCTATTTTATATTTCAGTACCTTGAGTCCATTTTTGAAAATTTTCTTTAAATTTCATTAAAACACTTGCATCTTGCAGGCTAGCAAGTGGATAAACAAAAGGCTCTACTGCTATTTCACTTTTCTTCTGTAGGATAAAAATAGTCTTAGATTGTTTGGCGCTAGCAAAGAGATTTTCAGGCAGACTAATCATGGCAACCAGACTTGCCTCTTCTTTCAACCAGCCTTTCAACAAGTTACTTTGAGGACTGGTCAACAAATCACTCGGAGCGAGAAAAATAGCGTATCCGTCTGACTTGAGATACTTTAGACCTTGTTCCATGAGCAAGTGATGGGCGTAAGTATGTTCTTGGCTAGAAGCAACTTGATGGCGCGACGCAACGGCATCATCAGGATAATAGCCGACAGGCAAGTCGCTGATGACCACATCGCTTTCTTTGAGCATTTGTGGACGAACGGCATCTCCTTGGACAAAGCCAGCCTGCAAACCAATTACATCTGCCATGCTAGCTGCCAGATCAATCAGCAAATCATCCACTTCCATTCCCAAGTAATCCACTTTTTTAGCAAGCGAGGTCAAGAAAGTAGCCCCCAGAATTCCCATACCAGAACCCATTTCGAGGATAGTGATTTCCTCCTCTTTAAACAGCTCTTCCACAATAAACACCAAAAGTAAAGCAATGGCATCTGGTGTAAACTGGTGATTGGCCTGTAGGGGTTCTGTCTGCCCAGCCTTCATCAAGAGAAATTGATAGGTCTTGAGCCATTCTTCTTTGCGTAGTGCTAAGCGTTTAAGGGCCTGATTGTTCTCCTTGACCTGCTCTAACTCAGTCTTACCATCCAAATAGATGCTGTTTTGCTCCACCAGGGCGTCATAAAAGTTGGTCGCCAAATCACTTTGAATGACTTGGACATTCTCCAGTAAATAGGTATAAGCTTGTTCAATTTTTTCAAAATCCATATTCCTATCTTATCAAATTTCCCTTCTTTTTTCCATCCTTATAGAAAAATCACTCCCTAACTAGGCGAGTGATTTTTGGGCGACTGTTAAAAAGAGTTCTGAGTAATTTCCTTTAAACAGGTCTTCAGCGCTATAGAGGATCTGACTATGAACAGATGAAAAACCAAACTGGGCTAGCCTGTTTTCCAGTTCAACCAATTCAAATCCATGATTGTTAGCTTCTGTCTTGGTAAAATCAGCAAGTAGGAGTTGTCCATCTTCCCTCAAATATTGATGAAACAGTAAGAGAGCCGCATCCAAATCAGGCATATGGTGAAGAACCCGACTGACAACAATCAGATCAAACTCTTGCTCCATAGGATTTTTCAGTAAATCTTGCTCCAAAAATTGGATATTCTTGATGTCTTGCTGCTCCGCTTTCAAACGAGCTTGCTCCAGCATTTTCTCCGAAATATCCACTAATGTTACAGATTTGGCTTGTTTGGCCAGAGGCAAGGTTAATAGACCCGTCCCACCACCGAAATCCAAAATTTCTTTGTCTGATAGAAGATCAATCTGTTTCTCGACCGCTTGACATACCAAATTTGCGAGGAAGATGTTTTTGGGCGAATCAAAAGTTTCTGCTTTGTGGTTAAAATCGTGTTTCATGCTTTTAGTTTAGCACAAAGTAGCTGAATTGACTAGGAATTCTCTTTCTTTTCAAGCTTCTCTTCTGATTTTTTCTTCTCCGCTTTTTCACTTGAATCAGTCACTAACTTTTCCTTTTTAGCTGTTTTCTCTTCTTTGAGTTTGACGGAAGGAAAGATGAACTCATATTGGCTCTTAGGCGTACGAACCCTTGTCACCAAGCCAGTTTTCTTATTTTTATAGCTCACCTGACCCAGATTAAAGGCCTGTTCCCCACTTTCTTGCTCAACCTTATCTTTCGTTCGTTTGGCCATAGCAAAAGCAACCAACTTTTCTTTATTCAAAGCATAGTCTTGATAGTGGGCGACTTGTCGGTTCAAGTAAAATTGTAACAAAAGACTAAAGATGGCTGCCATAGTGACTGCATAGATGAGAACACCTGCCTTAACTTTTTTCTTTTTCCACACGATAGATGAACTCCCTTTCTAAGCCTTTTTGGAATTGAAAACGAAAGCGAACCAGTTGATTATCCTCTGTAATCTGCGCAGATTTGAGGCCATAAACCATAGGCTGATAGCCTCGTCCACTAGCATCAGTTTTCCGAAAATCATCCGATTTAGACTTACCTATCGCAATTTCCTTGCCATCCTGCTTCACATAGAGGCGGTTGTCCTCCACTTTTTCGAATTGCGAACGATCTAATTCTGTCTCCAGCTGGTCCACAAACAAGAGCCACTCCTTTTGCTCACTTTGCTGCTGATAGCGAACTTCTGAAATGAGGAGCTGACTCATGGCTTGAAAGAGGAGTAAGCTTCCACTGATGACAATGAGAGCAATCAGGGATTCCAACAAGGTGAAAGCCTTGACCTTATGGCTCTTTGATCGCCAACAACTGTTCTGAACCATGGTAGACCTCCAATCCTTTTTCACTAGAAAATACCTGAATCTCAACTCCGTTTACGTTTACCTGATTTTGACCTGTCTGCAGTGCCATCTTAGCTACACGCACAACTTCTTCTTTCTGCAAGATTTTTGCTTCTTCTTGCCTATTTTTCTGAATTTGTCCCAAAAGGAGCGTCGCAATGCTGGCAAAGATAGCTAGAGCGACTACTGCTTCCAGTAAAATCACTGCCCTAATTTTTTGTTTCCTGAATGCGTTTAATTTTTCCATTTCCTAGATATAATTGATAACGAATCGCTCCTTTACTAGTCTGAAATTCAACCTTAGCCAGGGACGAATTGCCCCCAGCTCGGTCAAATGTAATACTTTGTCCCGATGGTGCCTGAATTCCTTTAGGAACTGTCAACTTTTGACTGCCATTGCTAATCGTCTGCCCATCCAAGTTTAGACTAGTCTTTTGCTGGCTGGCTACACTGCGTTTTTGGGTTTCCCGATAGAGTTCTTCAAACTCCATAAAGAAAATCTGCTCCTCTACCGCCGCAAAAGTGGACTGAACAGAGCCGGATAAACCCAAGGCAAGGATACTCACAAGACCCAAAACCAAAAGGCTTTCCAGCATGGTAAAGGCCTTAATCTGCAACGGTTTGACTGGTATTTTGTTTAGCATGGTATTCTTTATAAGCTTTAGCCTGTTCTTCTGTGATTCTCCCATCTGCTTGTAACTTGCTTAGGCTAGCATCTTCATTTTTAGCTAAGTTATAAAGCTCTGCCTGACTTTCTACCACCTTAACAACAGCAGCTTTTCCTTTGTCATTGACTGCTTCTTTTTGCTTGGTCAGATTAGGTACAAAAAGTAATAGAAGCACGCTGATAATCAGCAAGACCACCAACATCTCCACAAGTGTGAAAGCCTTCACTTTCGCTTTTTTCAAGAATGTCATCATTTTTTTCATGTTAAAAATTTACCTCCATATTTTGATACATGGGCATGAGCATTGCCGCATAAAGTAAAACGATAATCAGAGCCACAAAAATAAAAACCAGCGGCTGCACCAAATTCATGGTGCGGTTGACTCGGGTAAAAAAGGCTTCCCAAGTCTTTTCCGCATAGATTTCCAACTCATTCCCCAGCTTGGACTTGACTTCCCCATACTCGATGATGAGACTCAATTCCTTCCTAAAGAAAGGATAGGTTCCTATAGTTTGAGAAAATTCGCGACCATTTTGGAGTGCTTGAGCTAAGTCTTGACCGATTTCTTTAAAAAGCTGGGAACCTTGTTCCTGCATTATTTGAAAAATCTGACTCAACTCCATCCCCTGAGAAATCATATTTCCCCATTCACGCGCATAATAGGCCGTCAAATAGGTCTGCACAAAGATTCCAAGAAAGGGAAGGCGTGCTAAGATAGAAAAGACGCGCATCTTAGAACTTCTTTTATAGAAAGTTAGTGCTAAAAAGGCAAGTACGGAAACAACCCCTACCATACCTAGAAAGATTTGTGGCAGATTGCCGATAATTTGGGTGGCAATATTGCTACTATCCAGTTGAGGTAGTAGGTAGTTACGCAGTCCCAGCATAATTAAGAGAAGAAAAGCCAGCAAAATCAAAGGATAGGTCGCAACTTCAATTAACTTTTTCTTGACCTTGGCTAGATTGTCTAGATATTCTTCTATCTTTTCCAAACTTAGGTGAAGATTCCCATGGACTTCAGCTAGGGATAACTGAGTGACAATAGCACTTGAAAAGCCCAAACTTTCCATCATTTCTGAGAATGATTTCCCCTGAGACAAGCCCGTGCGCATCTGGGTCACACACTGCTTGTCCAACAAAGCACTCCTATCTAAAAAGGAGATAGTCTCCACCAAATGAAAACCGCTGGAAAAGAGATTGTTAAACAAGGTGATGATATTTTTTTGCTTAGCTGTAGCTAATTTTTTCTGTTTCAGCCTGAAGACTTGTGATATGTCCATCCTTAAGAAGCTGGTCAATCTGTTCATTCCAGCTAGTTGGCTGGTGTTCTTGATAGTCTTTGTTTGCAAAGTCAACGATTCCTCCTCCCCCGATTAATCTTTGATAGCAGACTCCTTGTAGAACGACTGCCAACTCTTCCTCACTCACACCCAACTCCAGCAGGCGCTCATAAACACCTCGAATGCTCTTGGCATGGATGGTTGAAAAGACTGTCGCCCCTGTCAAACTGGCTCTGACTACTGCACGCGCCGTCTCGCTGTCCCGAATTTCTCCGATAATCAGGAGGTCTGGTCGATGACGTAAGGAAAGCTTAATCAGATTTTCATAGGTAAGCCCAATCGCTTCATTCAACTGCAACTGGAGCATGTCGTCCTGCTTGATTTCGACAGGATCTTCGATGGACATGACTTGTTGCCCCTTAAAAAGGGACTTAGCTAATTCGTGCATTAAGGTTGTCTTGCCACTGCCGACTGGTCCAGCAAAAAGATAAAGACCACGTTGTCTGTACTGCTTGCCCAATTCGCCAATATCTTGAAACCAAAAATGCAAATCCTGCTCCTCATCGTGCAACAAGCGAATTACCAAACTCTCGTGCCCTAGATAATCGCCTACGGTAGATAGACGTAGAGATGCCATCTTCTGGTCATAGGCATAATCACAGGAACCAAGTTGACTACGTCTCTTCTCCCCAACATTCATACCCGCTACAAACTTAAAGTGACTGATGACGGCCGCAAACTTTTCAAAATCATAAGAACCGATTTTACAGCGCTCGTCTCCGATCCTCATATGAAGCTCATAGGCGTCTAACTTAGGGACAAAATAAATGTCTTGCGCCCCTTTTTTCCGGGCCGAACGAATGATTTCTTGTGCAATTTCTTGAACCATACTTACCTCCTCACCTATATTATTCGCAAAGAGTTGGAAAAATAAAAAAAGCAACTCTAAAAAAGTTACTTTTTCTCTAATTTAATTTCATACGGCAAGAACGATGCCTTTCCTTACCTGTTTGTTTTTCATAGCCTGGGCGTAATTTTTCATCTGGAATAACCTGCTCGTCCTGCAAGAGAGCCAAAGAATGGTATTGTTGTAAATACTCGTCACATTCATCACACCAGCGTTGGTCTTCCGGATCCCAGAAAATAGTCATCAAGTCACTTCTACTTTTATAAAGAGGGGATTCTTGTTCCAATCTAAACCAGCAAGTTTTGTAGTATTTGAGAGCATCATAATACTGGTCAAATTTCTTACTAGCTACAATATCTTCTTCCCAACCTTCTAAGAACCACCAGGGTTCAAAATCTCCATACATTTCTATAACACGATACATATTCATTCATTTCCTTTGTATCGTATATTATAACTAATTCCATTAAACAAGGAAAGAAATATGCTCATTTCTTAATTTTTTGATAAAAAATCCAGCCATCTGGTGGATGACTGAATTTCTATTTGCTTATGTGATAAAAATTTTTCGTTTCCTAAGCTTCAGAAATGTCGTTTTCGATAATGACCTTGATGGCATGGTGATCTGCTGCCTTACTGAAGACTTCATAGGCTTTTTCAATTTCACTGAGTTTGAAATAGTGAGTTACCAATTTTTCTGGTTCAATCTTATGACTTTCAAGTGCTTTCAACAATTGTGGAGTTGTATTTGTAGATACCAAACCAGTTGTTACATTGATGTTGCGAATCCAAAGTTTATCCAAGTCGAATTCAACTGGTTTACCATGTACACCACAGTTAGCAACCGTTCCGTCTACACCGATAATCTTTTGGCAGAAATCAAATGTTGCAGGAATACCAACAGCTTCGATAGCGACATCCACACCACGTCCATCTGTCAAATCATAAATTTCTTTAATAGCTTTTTCAGGGTCTGAGGAATTAACCTTATGAGTCGCACCGAATGATAGGGCAGTTTCCAAGCGGTTATCGTCTAAGTCCACCATAATCAATTTGGCTGGTGAATAGAATTGAGCTGTCAAAAGAGCTGCTAAACCAACTGGACCTGAACCAATAATGGCTACGCTGCAACCAGGTTCTACCTTCCCTTTCAAGACACCAATTTCATATCCAGTAGGTAGAATGTCTGATAGCATAACCAAGGCTTCATCTGACAAATCTTCTGGAGTATGGTAAAGAGTATTATCTGCATGAGGGACACGTAGATATTCAGCCTGCATACCATCAATCAAGTGACCGAAAATCCAGCCTCCTTCGTCTTCACAGTGGGCATAAATCCCTTTTTTACAGTAGTAGCATTTACCACAGGCACAAACACAAGAAATCAAGACCTTGTCGCCTTTTTTGAAGTTAGAAACTCCTTCTCCAACTTCTTCAACAATCCCAATCCCTTCGTGACCAAGAATGGTACCACTTTGGCAAGCAGGAACATCTCCTTTAATGATATGGAGGTCTGTTCCACAAATAGTGGTTTTTACGATACGCACAATAGCGTCTGTTGGCTTGCGAATAACTGGTTTATCTACATCAATAAAAGAAGCAAGTCCTGGTTTAACATAAGTATAGGCTTTCATAAAGCAATCCTCCGTTTTTTTATTTGTACTATTTTTAATACAATTGTAAGCCTTTTCATTTGTTTGTTCAAGTTTTTTTGTGATTTTTTTAACTTTTTTATTTACCAGTAAAGCAATGTAGATAAAAAGCAGAAGCTTGTCTGCTTTCATTCTTAACAAAGAGAAACTTCACTACTGCAGAAGAACTTTCGATTAACATAAAACGATTAAACAGAGACGATATTACTGATAGATGGAGAATATTCTTCTGTATCATTGAAACACTAGGACATCCAAAACAATTGCACTTTCAGTAAATTTCTATACTAAAATTACGAATAATCTCTGCAATATTATCTAAGTTGCAATATATATTAGACATTTTACTAACAATTTTTATAATATCGTTTGTCTTTAAGAGCACAATAACGGCCTTGCTTCTCACTTAACGAGATTCAAGACCGTTATTTAAGATTTTTATTTTACACTTGAAAAAGAGAGGTTTCTATTTTATAGTTCTATCTTCTGCTATTTGATTGTGTAGATGATGAACTTGATGTACTGTTAGAACTACTACTTGAGCTTGGTGTAGATGAGAAACTACCAATAATACTTGACCAAGCGTTTTGGTAATCTGCTTCACTTCCTCCAATAGCAAAGTGATAGCTTGTCGTAGGAGCTCCCGTCTTGGTAGCCCAATAGCTCGTTACAGTAGAACCTGAAAGATCCACTGTTCTTCCATTAACGGATACTTTGCCAGGTTTCTGCCCTGTTGATCTGAGGACCTGAGATTGAGTCACACTAGAATCAAGATTAAAGCGTTCATTGCCCCAAACACCAGGCTCAGCCTGTTGGATAGCATTGACCAAGTGGGCCATATATTTGGCATTTCGATAATGCCCAGCCCCCTTAGCCATTGGGTGGTTGTCATCGTGGCCTAGCCAACCACCTAGAGTCAATCTTGGTGTCGAAAGCATGAGCCACATATTTTCATCCTCGTTGGTTGTACCAGTCTTACCAATCCAGTCTGCACGAGCTAAACTTGAATTGATAGAAGCCAAATCCGTTTGGAAACTTGAAGTGATCCGAGATGAAATCACCTCACGAAGCAAACTCTGCATAATCGTTGCTGTTGCCTTCGAGTACACTTGAACTGATTTGTCTTGGAATTCATAGATTACTCTACCATCAGATGATTCAATCTTAGAAATCACATGTTTCTGATGATAGACACCGTTATTAGCAAGTGTTTGATAACCATTGGTATGCTGGGCAACTGTAACTTCAATACCACCACCCATAGGTAGACTTTCGATACCGTACTCTGGAATTTCGTAACCCATTTTTTCCATATAGCTCTTAACATCGACACCTTTTTCACGAAGCATGCGATAGGTCCAATAGGCTGGAATATTCCATGAATAGTTTAAAGCATCACCCAAATTGACCATATCTGTGCCTTTACTACTACCATGCACAATCGGACTACCATTTGCAAAATTTGTAGGATAATTTGACAATATGCTAGCACTTCCCATCAAACCTTGGTCAATGGCAATTCCGTAGGCCAGCAAAGGCTTGGTTGTAGAGGCTGGCGAACGCTTAGTGTCAAAGGCGTGATTGTTTTGGTTAGTCTGGTAATTACGACCACCAACAAAGCCTAGAACAGCCCCCGTTTTATTGTCCATCAAAACATTCCCTACTTCAGGCTGCCCAGTCGAATCATCTACCAAATGACCATAGCTAGCAACTGTATTTTGCATGGCCGCATGGATTTTTTTATTGATCGTTGTAGTGATTTTGTAGCCGCCACTACTTAGTTCCTGCTCAGCTCTCTCATGATAAGCCTTTCGAATCGCTTCATTTTTCAACTCTTGGCTCGAAACATTATCCTGTCGAACTAAATAATCATACATACGGTCTGTCGCTTCAGCCATAGCTGTAAAGTAGAGATAATCTCTCGAAACAGCATTGACAGTACCTGATGGCAAGAAGTCTTGTTTGAGATTATAATCCTTGTACTGGTCGTATTCTTCCTGAGTCAGAGCACCCGTACGGTACATGTTGTACAGAACATCCTTGGCCCGCTTCAAACCAAGTTCTAAGTCTTCATCACTCTTTAACTCTCCAGTATTTTCATAAGGGGAATAAGTAATCGGACTCTGTGGCAAACCTGCTAGGAAGGCAGCTTGGGGAATACTCAACTTTTTGGCATCGATACCAAAAATCCCTTCAGCAGCTTGCTGGGCACCTGCAATATTCTGCCCTTTATGATTTCGACCAAAGGGAGCAACATTGAGATAAGTCGTCAAGATTTCATCCTTACTCATGCTACGTTCCAAGGCAAGGGCATCAACAATTTCTGTAGCCTTACGAGCCAAAGTCGGAGCATCTCCGACCACTTGTTGCTTGATTAACTGTTGGGTCAAGGTCGAGCCCCCACTAGACAAGCCCAAACCTGCAAAAGTTCCCAAAGTCGCCCGAATCACAGCTTTTGGCACAACCCCTTTATGTTCAAGAAAATGTTCATCCTCAGTAGCAACGATAGCCTTTTTGAGATTGTCCGATATTTCCTCAGATGAAACAGAAGTTCGCAGTAGGTCGCTCTCGATAGAAGCAATGACACTCCCATCTGCATAAACAATTTCTGAGATGGAAGAAATATTTTTAACCTGCTTAACCAAGTCCTCCGATTGGGGAACCTTGGCCTTGTCAAACAAAGCAACCCCATAACCAAGAGCTACACCAGCACCAAAAAGCCCTCCGATGAAGCCTAGAATAAAGAGCGTATTCAAAATCCCCTTGATAGCAGCTAAAATGCTACCTAGGATAGCCAGAACTTTCCCACCTGTCCCATCCGACTGCTTCTCTTCTGAGACTTTCTCTGGTTTTTTATGATTTATTTTTGATTTTACTAGCTGGAAAAATTCCAGCATTTTTCGTTTTAATTCATTTAATTGATTTTGCATGGATTTCCTCACTGTAACTATTATACCATAAAAGGTAAACTTTCAATAAAATAGCCACTTTCTTCCCTATTCTACTAGGCTATTGCCCAAGTTTGTGATACAATAGGTAGAAATAATATTTTATAAAGGAGAAAAGACACATGCACATTTTTGATGAGCTAAAAGAGCGTGGTTTGATTTTTCAAACGACTGATGAAGAAGCTTTGCGTAAAGCCCTAGAAGAAGGTCAAGTTTCTTATTATACTGGCTACGATCCAACTGCTGACAGCCTTCACCTAGGCCACCTTGTCGCAATCTTGACAAGTCGTCGCTTGCAACTAGCAGGTCACAAACCTTATGCGCTCGTTGGCGGTGCTACAGGTCTCATCGGAGATCCGTCCTTCAAAGATGCTGAACGTAGTCTCCAAACAAAAGACACAGTAGATGGCTGGGTCAAGTCTATCCAAGGACAACTTTCTCGTTTTCTTGACTTTGAAAATGGTGAAAACAAGGCTGTCATGGTCAACAATTACGACTGGTTTGGCAGCATCAGCTTCATTGACTTCCTCCGTGATATCGGAAAATACTTCACCGTCAACTACATGATGAGTAAAGAGTCTGTTAAAAAACGGATCGAAACAGGAATTTCATACACTGAGTTTGCTTACCAAATCATGCAAGGGTACGACTTCTTTGTCCTTAACCAAGACCACAATGTCACTCTTCAAATCGGTGGTTCTGACCAGTGGGGAAATATGACAGCTGGTACCGAATTACTTCGTCGTAAGGCTGACAAGACAGGCCACGTTATCACTGTTCCACTGATCACAGATGCAACTGGTAAGAAATTTGGTAAATCAGAAGGAAACGCAGTTTGGCTCAATCCTGAAAAGACTTCTCCATACGAAATGTACCAATTCTGGATGAACGTTATGGACGCTGACGCTGTTCGCTTCTTGAAAATCTTTACTTTCTTGTCACTTGATGAGATTGAAGACATCCGTAAACAATTTGAAGCAGCGCCACACGAACGCTTGGCTCAAAAAGTCTTGGCTCGTGAAGTCGTCACACTTGTTCACGGTGAAGAAGCTTACAAAGAAGCCCTCAACATCACTGAGCAACTCTTTGCAGGAAACATCAAAAACCTTTCTGTCAAAGAGCTCAAACAAGGGCTTCGTGGTGTACCAAACTACCAAGTACAAGCAGACGAAAACCACAATATCGTGGAACTGCTCGTCTCATCTGGTGTGGTTAACTCCAAACGCCAAGCCCGTGAAGACGTCCAAAACGGAGCTATCTACGTAAACGGTGACCGCATCCAAGACCTTGAATATGTCTTGAGTGACACTGATAAGTTAGAGAACGAACTGACTGTTATCCGTCGTGGAAAGAAAAAATACTTTGTATTGACTTACTAAATTGTTAAACATTTACCTATAAACAAAGGAGTTACCCTCGAGAAAGGTAACTCCTTTTTGCTGTGAATAATCCCCCACCTATCCCTTAATAGACAGACTACGCAGGACTATGCGCAAGGTTGTTAGATTATGTAAGATAGAAAGATTTGAAGGGCTGAGCCAATTAAACAAGCCAAAGCCAATCAAACTACTATTTACGACAACAGTATCTTGAATATTCTTCTTGATGAGTGTTTGCAAAGATGATGATAGCCAATCCAACTCTTGGAAGAAATCCAAGCGATTATCTAACAATAAGATATCGCTCATCTGCTTAGAAATGTCTGCACTCTCATTCATCACCACACCGATATCTGATAGGGTTAGAGCCGCTGAGTCATTCAATCCATCTCCAACCATCAAAATAGTGTGACCTGCTTTCTGCAGTTCCTCTACTAACTCAAATTTTCCATCAGGTTTCAAGTCTGTATAGACCTGATCAAAGGGCAAATCTTTGACTAATTCCTCTGTCCTAACCAAGGTGTCCCCTGTTGCCAGAATCAATTTTTTCCCTTGTGCCTTAAGTTTCTCCAAGGCTGCTTTTGCTTCTTTTCTCAAAGGAGTATGAATGCAGAACATTCCAATCAATTCATTCTGATAAGCCAAGAATAAGAGATTGTAGTGACTCTTGTACTCTTCAATTAAAGCATTTTGTTCTGAAGTGATATGAATTTGCTCATCCTGCATCAAGACATAATTTCCAATAAGAACTGGTTGCCCATCTATATGAGATTTGATCCCCTTGCTTGCGATATATTGGAGCTTCCCATGCATTTCCTCATGTTCAATTCCCTCTATCTCAGCTTGCTTGACGATGGCATTAGCAATGGGATGATAAATGTGTTCCTCAAGACAGGCACTGATTCTGAGAATATCTTCCTCACTATAGTCCCCAAAAGGTAACACCTTTTCAACTATAGGATAACTAGTTGTGATTGTTCCCGTCTTATCAAACAAGAAAGTATCAACTTCCAGATATTTCTCCAGAACATCCCCATCCTTAATCACCATTTCACGATTCAACCCCTCCTTGATAGCTGTCAAATAAGCTACAGGAGTAGAGATTTTCAAAGCGCAGGAGAAATCGACCAATAGGAAAGAAATAGCCTTAGAAAAAGAACCTGTCAATAGATAAGTCAGCCCAGCCCCCAAGAAATTATATTTGACGACCTTGTCCGCCATTTTGATGAAATAGCGTTGTTTCGTTTTCTTGTTTTCTTCAGATTTCTTCATCAACTCAATCAGTTGTAAAATCCGGCTGTTCATCTGATTATCGGTTACACGAATGCGTAACTCTCCAGTTTCTAATACTGTATTTGCACAAACCAAATCAGACTCTCTTTTTTCAACTGGAAAACTCTCTCCCGTCAAGGAACTTTCGTTGACCATACCTAAACCTGAAACTACTTGTCCATCAAACAGGATTTCATTTCCTTGAGATAAGACCAAGACATCTCCTATTTGAACATCGGAACTCTTGATACTAACAACCGTATCGCCCTGTACTAAGAATACATCACTCTCTTTTGCAAGAAGACTCTGTTCTAAATCTGTTGCAGTTTTTTTCAAGGACCATTGATCTAAATGATTCCCCAAATCAAGCATAAACATGATGTTGCTAGCCGTCTTGGATTGGTTCATGGACAAAGACAATAAAATAGCCGAACAGTCCAAAACCTCCATCGTTAGTTCCTTACGCGCTAGTGTTTGATAGGCTTCTCTGATATAACCCAAAGCCTGATAACAAGTCCATATATAGCGAATAGGATACGGCACAAAACTACGAAAAATCATACGCTTAATCGCTGCACCTGAAACAATAGAATAAGCACTATCTTCTCTACGAATGGGAAGAGTCATCAACTCAGAAACTTTCCCTTTATCAATTCTTTTTAAAAAGGCTTCTGCATTATCTAATACAGAGAAGCCTTCTTTTATACGTAGAGTAAAGTGCTGTTGATCTATGTAGAACTGGATAGACTCAATTCCCTTTTCATCTCTCGCTAAGGAACGAAGATAGTCTTGAATATCCAAGGTGAGTGAAAAAGAAGATGATAGTCGGATATGTTGATATCCTCTATATAGCACTTTAAAAGACATATTATTCTCCTATCAGGCTATCTAATTGCTCTTCTTTTTTCTCTTGCTCGTACAAATATTTGGCATCTTGCAAGACATCGTCTCCATGTTGCTTCACAACAGAAACAGATGCATCTAGCTCGTCTTTTAACTTGTAAGCCTTAGCCAAAGCTTTAGAATAACCTTTTTTAGCTTCCTTACTTGCTAAGATTTTCAAACCAAGGGTACCAAATGCTACACCACCCAAAAAGAGTGATGATTTTTTCGCAACTTTTGCAACGGTTAATACTTCTTTTAACATACTCATTTCCTCCTTATCATTATTATATAGCAATTTAGATATAAAAGCAATTTAATTTTAGTGCTATGAAAAGTAATTATACTACTATTTAATTCTATTACGAATCATCCTAAAGTTGCTTTCATTTCCCTCTTTTGATACACTTAAACTATGAATACAAATCTCAAACCCAAACTTCAGCGTTTTACTTCTGCCACTGCCTTTGCCTGTCCTATCTGTCAAGAAAATCTGGTTCTTATAGAGACTAGTCTCAAGTGCTGCAACCGTCATTCTTTTGATTTATCAAAATTTGGCTATGTCAATCTGGCGCCTCAAATCAAGCAATCTGCTAACTACGACAAGGAAAATTTTCAAAACCGACAACAAATCCTAGAAGCTGGATTTTATCAGGCTATCTTAGAGGCTGTATCTGACTTGCTAGCCAGTTCAGAAACTAGCACCACAGTCTTAGATATCGGTTGTGGCGAGGGCTTCTACTCTCGGAAACTCCAAGAAACCCACTCCGACAAAACCTTCTATGCCTTTGATATTTCCAAAGATTCCGTCCAAATCGCCGCCAAGAGCGAACCCAACTGGGCAGTCAATTGGTTCGTTGGCGACTTAGCTCGTCTCCCCATAAAAGACGCTAGCATGGATATACTGCTTGATATCTTCTCACCTGCCAACTATGGAGAATTTCGGCGCGTTTTATCCAAAAACGGCATCTTGATAAAGGTTATCCCAACTGAAAATCATCTCAAGGAAATCCGACAGAAGGTACAAGACCAGCTGACAAAGAAGGATTATTCCAATCAAGATATCAAAAATCATTTCCAAGAACACTTTACCATCCTATCTAGCCAAACGACCTCTCTGACTAAGACTATCACAGCAGAACAGCTCCAAGCCCTACTCAGCATGACTCCCCTACTCTTTCATGTCGACCAGAGCAAGATTGACTGGAACGACTTGACAAAGATTACTATTGAGGCAGAAATCCTGGTTGGGAAAGTACTGTAATTGACACAAAAAACCGCATTTCAAGAAGATCTGCGGTTTTAAATTTCAATTTTTAAACTATCTATCCGAAAAATTTAGGAAATTTACCAATTCTAAGTTCTAATCTTTATTTTCGATTCGAGATAACAAACTTATCAATAAATAGCAAGTGATATAGGGCCAGTACCAAACCCCAAAGGCTACCACGAAAAGAGATTTCTTGATGATTGAGAGGAAACAAATCATGGTTACCTATATAGAGGCAGGTCAAAATGATAAATAAAATCCAAAATAAATCAGTCCATTTATATTTTGAAAAATATTTTTTCCACATAAAAACACCTTCTTTCCTACAATTATATTATAATACTTTGTGTAAGCGAATACAAGAAATATGAGGTAATCAACTACGAAGAAAAATAAGGTTGAAGACAGTAAAAACCAGCATTTTAAGCCTTCACTGCATCTAGAATTTCTCTATTTTTAGACAGAATTAACCAAAATCCACATCAATCAAAAAAGCGAATTTCAATCGAAACTCGCTTTTTTACAAAATGTATTAGTATAAATTTGTATCTTAGTTCAAGTGCCAGATATCTTCGTTGTACTGAGCGATTGTACGGTCAGATGAGAAGAATCCTGCTTTAGAAATATTAACGATGACTTTATCCAACCATGCGTCACGGTCTTCGTAGTCAGTAAGCATTTGCTCTTTGACTTTGATGTAGTCTTCCAAGTCAAGAAGAGTCATGAACCAGTCTTTGTTGATCAATTCATTGTAAAGACGTTCCAAGCGCTCTTTGTTTCCAGCTGCAAGAACTGCATCGCTAACGATGAAGTCAACCAATGGTTTGATAGCTTCACGAGCGTAGAATTCGCTTGATTTGTAAGCTGCTTTTGCGTAAAGGTCGATAACAGTTTCTGAATCTTCACCAAAGATGTAGATGTTTTCGTCGCCAACCAACTCAGCGATTTCCACGTTAGCACCGTCCATAGTACCAAGAGTCAAAGCTCCGTTCAACATGAATTTCATGTTACCAGTACCTGAAGCTTCTTTAGAAGCAAGTGAGATTTGTTCTGAGATATCACATGCTGGGATAAGGAAGCTTGCTGCAGTAACGTTGTAGTTTTCAACCATAACTACTTGCAAGTGTGGAGCTACTGCTGGATCGTTAGCAATAACTTCTGACATGCAAAGGATCAAGTGGATGATGTCTTGAGCGATTGTGTAGGCTGGAGCTGCTTTACCACCAAAGAAGATTGTGATTGGGCGAGCAGGGATGTTACCAGCTTTGATGTCAAGGTATTTGTGGATCACGTACAAAGCGTTCATTTGTTGGCGTTTGTACTCGTGAAGACGTTTGATTTGGATATCAAAGATAGAGTTTGTATTGATTTCCACACCTTGGTGTTCTTTCAAGTGACGAGCCAATTTACGTTTGTTGTGAGCCTTGATGCTTTCCAATTTTTCTTTGACAGCTGCTTTGTCTTCATAAGACAAGAGTTTTTCAAGCTCATCTGCTTCATGGTGCCAACCTTCTCCAATAATCTCATCCAAGTAGTGAGATAGTCTTGGGTTAGCATGCATGAGCCAACGACGGAAAGTGATACCGTTTGTTTTGTTGTTGAATTTTTCTGGGTAAAGGTCGTAGAAGGCTTTCAACTCAGAGTTCTTCAAGATTTCAGTGTGAAGTGCTGCAACCCCGTTAACGCTGTATCCGTAGTGGATATCCATGTGAGCCATGTGAACACGTCCGCTCTCATCGATAATTTGAACAGCTGGGTCTTTGTATTCTGCTTTCACGCGACGATCCAATTCTTCGATGATTGGTACCAAGTGAGGAACCACTTCTTGCAAGAATTCAAGAGGCCATTTTTCAAGGGCTTCAGCAAGGATTGTGTGGTTAGTGTAGGCAGTCATGCTACGAACGATTGAGATTGCTTCGTCAAGTTCAATACCACGTGCAGTCAAAAGACGGATCAATTCAGGGATAACCATTGATGGGTGAGTATCGTTGATTTGTACAACTGCGTAATCAGCAAGGTCATGCAAGTTGCTTCCTTTTTCGATTGCTTCGTCGATGATCAATTGCGCACCGTTTGAAACCATGAAGTATTGTTGGAAGATACGGAGCAATTCACCTTGACGGTCACTATCATCTGGGTAAAGGAAAAGAGTCAAGTTGCGAGCGATATCTGTCTTGTCAAAGTTGATACCGTCTTTAATGATTGAAGAATCAACTGAATCCAAATCAAACAAACGCAAGCGGTTCTTAGTTTCTGTCTTGTAACCAGGCACATCGATATCGTAAAGAGTTGATGTCAATGTGAAGTGAGCAAATGGCACTTGGTAGCTACGGCTTGAGCGAACCAACCAGTTTTGCTCTGTCAACCATGCGTTTGGAATTGTTTCTTGTTGGTTATTTTTAAGAACTTGTTGGAAAAGACCGTAGTGGTAGTTAAGACCAACACCGTCACCGTTCAAACCAAGAGTAGCAATTGAATCGATAAAGCAGGCAGCCAAACGTCCCAAACCACCATTACCAAGAGATGGTTCCAATTCAACTTCTTCAACTTCGATCAAGTCTTTACCTGCAGCTGCAAGTTCTTTTTTAACATCGTCGTAAAGACCAAGATTGATCAAGTTGTTTGACAAAAGTTTACCAATCAAGAACTCAGCTGAGATGTAGTAAACTTTTTTCTTACCAGTGTTAACTGGTTTTTGACTACTTGCAAGCTTGCTGTAGTTAAGAAGAGCCAGGTAAAGCTCTTCATTGCTACATTCTGCAATGGTTTTATTGTAACGATTTTGTACAAATTCTTGTAGTGATAACATGTTTAAGGTGTCTCCTGATATTGTATTATTTCTTTAATTCTACCAAATTTTCATTGATTCGGCGATAGATTGTTGTCAAGTCAAGCAAGCCTTCCTCGACAGCTGGTGTCAATTGATCTTCAGTCATACGCCAAGACCAGTTTCCACCAAGGGTAGATGGGAAGTTCATACGAGCTGCCTCATCCAATTCTAGCAAATCTTGCATAGTTGCAATTGCCATGAAGCTAACTGATGAAAAGACTGTACGAAGCATAGCATGTGGCACTGTTTCGTATTCTTTACGGTTAGTGTAGCGAGCCATGTATTCACGAGTCGCATCATCGATCTCGTTACGGTACCAACCAAGGACCGTATTGTTATCGTGTGTTCCTGTGTACATAACTGAGTTAGCAGGTGCCAAGTGTGGGCTATCGATGCTTTCGTCTTCTGGGTTGAAAGCAAATTGAAGAATCTTCATTCCTGGGAAGCCAGTACGTTCACGCAATTCGATAACTTCGTCTGTCATGAAACCAAGGTCTTCTGCGATGATGTTTAGCTCACCAAGCTCTTCCTTAACGGCTGCAAAAAGCTTGTAGCCAGGACCTTTCACCCACTCACCAGGTGCTGCTGTATCGGAACCAGCAGGGATTTCCCAGTAAGATTCGAAACCACGGAAGTGGTCGATACGAACGATGTCGTAGATTTTGAAGCTTTCACGCAAGCGTTCAATCCACCATTTGTAGCCGTCTTTGTCCATTGCTTCCCAGTCATAGATTGGGTTACCCCAAAGCTGACCAGTTGCAGAAAACTCATCTGGTGGGCATCCTGCGATGCAAGTCGCCTTACCGTTGACATCTGTCTTGAAGAGATGTGGATTTGCCCACATATCGCTTGAATCTTCCGCTACATAGATTGGCATGTCCCCAACGATTTCGATGTAGTTGTCGTTAGCGTAAGCTTTCAATTTCAACCATTGTTGGAAGAAGAAGTATTGAGTCACACGGTGGTAAACCAACTTGTCTGCCAATTGCTCACGGTAGCTTTCAAGTGCTGAAGCTTTACGAGCACGAGCATCTGCATCTGGCCATTCAGTCCAAGCAAGATTGTCAAAATGCTCTTTGATAGCCATATACTCTGCAAAGAGTTCAAGCCATGATTGGTTGTCTTGAGCGAATTTCTCAAAATCCTTAACATCTCCTACTTCCAAGAAACGTTTTACCGCTTTTTCTAAAAGAGGACGACGTGCATAGTAGATTTTCGCATAATCAACTTCAGACGCATCACTACCAAAGTCAACCCCTTCAAGGTCACTTGCTTGCAACAAGCCTTGTTCCACCAAGATATCTAAATCGATAAAATGAGTGTTCCCTGCGAAGGCTGAGAAAGATTGGTAAGGAGAGTCTCCGTAACTAGTTGTTCCTAGTGGAAGGATTTGCCAGTAACGTTGTTTTGTGCGAACCAAGAAATCAACGAAGTCGTAAGCACTTTTACCAAATGATCCGATTCCGTATGCTCCTGGAAGAGAAGAAATGTGCATCAACACACCACTTTGACGTTTTTTCATAATAAGCACCTCATGTGTTTATAGTTAGATATTACATTTTTATGAACGCAAACGTTTGCGCTATTACTAGTATAGCTTATTTTCTTGATAAATGCAAGCGGTTTTAAATAACTTTTTTGATTATTTTTTTAAATTTTTTCTTCTTACTTGTATATATATCCTTTCAGGAAACAAACAAAATAGGAATAAGGGTTTCACTTACCTTATTAAGCAAAAATAAAGTGAGAATCCTCTCTGCTTTCCATTTGTAAATTAGGCAATCGTTTTCTCAACTTTTTTTAAATTTAAAACAAAACCAATTTTTGGGATTTTCTACTATTATATGATGATGAAGCGTTTACTTTTTTTACAATTTTTTTAAAAATTTTTACAAAAAACACTTGCAACCGCTTTCTGATTGTGTTATACTAGTCCCATAAAGGAAAACGTTTGCGTTTCCTCATTATAAAATTTGTTATTCTTTAGGAGGAATACACTATGTCATCTAAATTCATGAAGAGCGCTGCTGTGCTTGGAACTGCTACACTTGCTAGCTTGCTTTTGGTAGCTTGCGGAAGCAAAACTGCTGATAAGCCTGCTGATTCTGGTTCATCTGAAGCCAAAGAACTCACTTTCTACGTTGAAGACCAATATAAAGCCTTTGCTGAATCAGCTGCAAAAGCTTACGAAAAAGAAGCTGGCGTAAAAGTTACCATCAAAACAGGAGACCAAATGGGTGGGCTTGACAAACTTTCTCTTGACAACCAATCAGGTCAAGCTGCTGACGTTATGATGGCTCCATACGACCGTGTAGGTAGCCTTGGTACTGACGGACAACTTTCAGAAGTTAAATTGAGCGACGGCGCTAAAACAGATGATAAAACTAAATCTCTTGTAACAGCTGCTGATGGTAAAGTTTACGGTGCTCCTGCTGTTATCGAGTCACTTGTTATGTACTACAACAAAGACTTGGTAAAAGAAGCTCCAAAAACTTTTGCTGACTTAGAAAACCTTGCTAAAGATAGCAAATATGCCTTCGCTGGAGAAGATGGAAAAACTTCTGCTTTCCTAGCTGACTGGACAAACTTCTACTATGCATATGGACTTCTTGCTGGTAACGGTGCTTACGTATTCGGACAAAACGGTAAAGACGCCAAAGATATCGGTCTTGCAAACGACGGTTCTATCGCAGGTATCAACTACGCTAAATCTTGGTATGAAAAATGGCCTAAAGGTATGCAAGATACTGAAGGTGCTGGCAACTTAATCCAAACTCAATTCCAAGAAGGTAAAACAGCTGCTATCATCGACGGACCTTGGAAAGCTCAAGCCTTTAAAGATGCTAAAGTAAACTACGGTGTTGCAACTATCCCAACTCTTCCAAATGGAAAAGAATATGCTGCATTCGGTGGTGGTAAAGCTTGGATCATCCCATCAAGCACTAAGAACCTTGAAGGCGCTCAAAAATTTGTAGACTTCCTTGTTTCAACTGAAGAACAAAAAGCCTTCTACGATACAACTAACGAAATCCCAGCTAACACTGAAGCTCGTACATATGCTGAAGGTAAAAATGATGAGTTGACAACAGCTGTTATCAAACAGTTCAAGAACGCTCAACCAATGCCAAACATCTCTCAAATGTCTGCAGTTTGGGATCCAGCGAAAACTATGCTCTTTGATGCTGTAAGTGGTAAGAAAGATGCGAAAACAGCTGCTAACGACGCTGTAACATTGATCAAAGAAACAATCAAACAAAAATTTGGTGAATAAAAAATTTGTTCAAGGGGGGTGGAAATCAAATCCCCCTTTGAATTTATCAATCAAAAACATATATAGTTTAGGTTTTAATTAGAAACCAGTATCCTATGAAAGGAGTTATTATGGAAAAGCAACAACCTAGTAAAGCAGCTCTGCTGTCTATCATTCCTGGGTTAGGACAGATTTACAATAAACAAAAAGCCAAAGGTTTTATCTTCCTTGGTGTAACCATCGTATTCGTCCTTTACTTCCTAGCACTTGCAGCCCCTGAATTGAGCAATCTCATCACTCTTGGTGACAAACCAGGTCGTGATAATTCCCTCTTTATGCTGATTCGTGGTGCCTTCCATTTAATCTTTGTAGTTGTTTATGTACTCTTTTATTTCGCAAATATCAAAGATGCACATACAACTGCCAAACACATTAATAATGGTATTCCAGTAGCACTTACCTTTAAAGAAATGGTCAAAGGAATCTATGAGAATGGTTTCCCTTACCTCTTGATCATTCCATCTTACATTGCCATGACTTTTGCGATTATCTTCCCAGTTATCGTAACCTTGATGATCGCCTTTACCAACTACGACTTCCAACACTTGCCACCAAACAAATTGTTGGACTGGGTTGGTTTGACCAACTTTACAAACATTTGGAGCTTGAGTACTTTCCGTTCTGCCTTCGGTGCCGTTCTTTCTTGGACTATCATCTGGGCTTTGGCAGCTTCTACTTTACAAATCGTAATCGGTATCTTCACAGCTATCATTGCTAACCAACCATTTATCAAAGGAAAACGTATCTTTGGTGTTATTTTCCTTCTTCCTTGGGCTGTTCCAGCCTTCATCACTATCTTGACATTCTCAAATATGTTTAACGATAGTGTCGGAGCCATCAACACTCAAGTCTTGCCAATCTTGGCTAAATTCCTTCCTTTCCTTGATGGGGCTCTTATTCCTTGGAAAACAGATCCAACTTGGACAAAAATTGCCTTGATTATGATGCAAGGTTGGCTTGGATTCCCATACATCTACGTTCTGACTTTAGGTATCTTACAATCTATCCCTAACGACCTTTACGAAGCAGCTTATATTGACGGTGCCAATGCTTGGCAAAAATTCCGCAACATCACTTTCCCAATGATCTTGGCCGTTGCGGCACCTACTTTGATCAGCCAATACACCTTCAACTTTAACAACTTCTCTATCATGTACCTCTTCAATGGTGGAGGACCTGGTAGTGTCGGAGGTGGAGCTGGTTCAACCGATATCTTGATCTCATGGATCTACCGTTTGACAACAGGTACATCTCCTCAATACTCAATGGCGGCAGCTGTTACCTTGATTATCTCTATCATTGTCATCTCAATCTCTATGATCGCATTCAAGAAACTACACGCATTTGATATGGAGGATGTCTAAGATGAATAACTCAATTAAACTCAAACGTAGACTGACTCAAACCCTTACTTACCTCTACTTAATTGGCCTATCAATCGTGATTATCTATCCACTTTTGATTACCATCATGTCAGCCTTTAAAGCAGGTAACGTCTCAGCCTTTAAACTAGATACTAATATCGACCTCAATTTTGATAACTTTAAAGGCCTCTTCACTGAAACCTTGTACGGTACTTGGTACCTCAACACTTTGATTATCGCCTTAATTACTATGGCTGTTCAAACAAGTATTATCGTACTTGCTGGTTATGCTTACAGCCGTTACAACTTCTTGGCTCGTAAACAAAGTTTGGTCTTCTTCTTGATTATCCAAATGGTGCCAACCATGGCCGCTTTGACAGCCTTCTTCGTTATGGCACTTATGTTGAACGCCCTTAACCACAGCTGGTTCCTCATCTTCCTCTACGTTGGTGGTGGTATCCCGATGAATGCTTGGCTCATGAAAGGCTACTTCGATACAGTGCCAATGTCTCTAGACGAATCTGCAAAACTAGACGGTGCAGGACACTTCCGCCGCTTCTGGCAAATTGTTCTTCCACTTGTTCGCCCAATGGTTGCCGTACAAGCTCTCTGGGCCTTCATGGGACCTTTTGGAGACTATATCCTTTCTAGTTTCTTGCTTCGTGAGAAAGAATACTTTACTGTTGCCGTAGGTCTCCAAACCTTCGTTAGCAATGTGAAAAACTTGAAGATTGCCTACTTCTCAGCAGGTGCTATCCTCATTGCCCTTCCAATCTGTATTCTCTTCTTCTTCCTACAAAAGAACTTTGTTTCAGGACTTACAAGTGGTGGCGACAAGGGATAATATATCCCCGCCACCCTTTTTCATTTTGAAGCTTGTGACTATAAAACTATCCTTGTAGCAAGCAATTTTTCTCCTAGACTTGAAATAAAGCACATTTCTCTATATAATAATACTCATATAGAAAACACCTTTTAGAAAGATACCTATGCTTCCATATCCATTTTCCTATTTTTCAAGTATTTGGGGATTTCGTAAGCCCCTGTCCAAACGTTTCGGGCTCAACTGGTTTCAGCTTCTCTTTACCAGTATCTTCCTTATCAGCTTATCTATGGTACCTATTGCCATCCAAAACAGTTCACAAGATACTTATCCGCTAGAAACCTTTATCGATAATGTCTATGAACCATTGACAGATGAGGTTGTACAGGATCTCTCTGAACACGCTAGAATTGTTGATGGTAAATTTACTTATACAGGAACAGCTAGTCAAACGCCTTCTCTTTTAATCGGTCCAAGTCAAAGCAAGGAATTACCTAAAGACTTGCAACTGCATTTCGATACGAATGAGCTCGTCATCAGCAAGGAAAGTAAAGAGCTGACCCGTATCTCTTACCGAGCGATTCAGACTGAGAGTTTCAAAAACAAAGACAGCTTGACCCAAGCCATTTCTAAAGACTGGTACCAGCAAAATCGTGTCTATATCAGTCTCTTCCTAGTTCTCGGTGCTAGCTTCCTCTTTGGTTTGAATTTCTTCATTGTCTCTCTAGGAGCGAGTCTTCTCCTTTATATCACTAAGAAATCACGCCTCTTTTCATTTAGGACCTTTAAAGAGTGCTACCATTTTATCTTGAACTGTTTAGGATTACCAACTCTGATTACGCTTATTTTGGGCTTATTCGGCCAAAATATGACAACTCTCATTACTGTACAAAACATTCTTTTTGTTCTGTATCTGGTTACTATCTTTTATAAAACGCATTTCCGTGATCTAGATTACCATAAATAGGAGATTTTTATGCCCGTTACGATTAAAGACGTGGCCAAGGCTGCTGGTGTTTCGCCTTCAACCGTAACCCGTGTTATTCAAAACAAATCAACCATTAGCGACGAAACAAAAAAACGTGTTCGCAAGGCTATGAAGGAGCTCAATTACCACCCCAACCTCAACGCTCGTAGTTTGGTAAGCAGTTATACCCAAGTTATCGGCTTGGTCCTTCCTGACGACTCAGACGCCTTCTATCAAAATCCTTTCTTCCCATCTGTCCTCCGTGGTATCGCCCAAGTCGCATCTGAAAACCACTATGCAATTCAGATTGCAACAGGTAAAGATGAAAAAGAGCGCCTTAAAGCGATCTCACAGATGGTTTACGGCAAACGTGTGGATGGTTTGATCTTCCTTTATGCCGAAGAGGAGGATCCCTTGGTCAAACTGGTCGCTGATGAGCAGTTCCCCTTCCTCATCCTAGGAAAATCCATTTCACCCTTTATCCCTCTTGTCGATAACGACAATGTCCAAGCTGGTTTTGATGCGACCGAATATTTCATCAAAAAAGGCTGCAAACGAATTGCCTTTATTGGAGGAACTAAGCGACTCTTCGTAACGCAAGACCGTTTAACAGGCTATGAGTCAGCACTCAAACAACATCAACTGCCTATTGACGAAAATTTGACCTATTTCGCAACCGAGTTCTTAGAAGAAAAAGGGTATCAATTTAGTAAACTCCTCTTTCAGCATGACCCGCAGATTGATGCTATCATTACAACCGATAGTCTCTTAGCCGAAGGGGTCTGTGACTATATCGCTAAGCACCAACTGGATGTCCCTGTTCTCAGCTTCGACTCAGTCAATCCCAAGCTCAACTTAGCAGCCTATGTTGATATCAATAGCCTAGAACTTGGTCGTGTTTCTCTTGAAACTATTCTCCAGATTATCAACGATGCTAAAAGCAATAAACAAATTTGTTATCGTCAGTTAATCGCCCACAAAATTATCGAAAAATAAAAACCAGCTCGCGCTGGTTTTTTTAGTTACTAATTATCTGTTTCAACGAACCGTCCCAAAATATGAACATTCTCCGAGACAGAGACAAAGGCGCTTGGATCCACCTGTTTCATAATCTGTTTAAATTCATTAAACTCTGCACGGGTAATGACAGTGATTAAAACTGGCTTTCTTTCGTGATTATAGGTTCCTTCTGCATCGTGGATCATGGTTGCTCCGCGGTGCAATTTTTTATGGATTTTTTCAATTACCTTGTCTGGATGATTGGTCACAATCATAGCTTGCATGCGTTTTTGCTTGGTAAAGACCGCATCTGTCACACGGCTAGAGACAAAGATGGTAATCATAGAGTAAAGAGCGTATTTCCAACCAAAGGTCACACCTGCTATCAGCATGATAGTCCCATTTACCAAGAAAGAAATACTACCGACGTTCTTACCCGTTTTCTTGCGAATAGTCAGACTGACAATATCCGTCCCACCACTGGAGATATTGTTTCGAAGAGCAAAACCAATTCCCAAGCCCATGACAACACCCCCAAAAAGGGCATTGATAATGGGATCCTCCGTCAAGGTCGCCACAGGGACAAACTGGATAAAGAAGGAACTCATGGAAACCGTAATAAAGGTAAAGACGGTGAACTTATGCCCAATCTGATACCAAGCCAAGACCATCAAAGGAAAATTAATGGCGTAAAAGGTCAGCGAAATCGGGATATGAAAACCAAACCAGTGATTACTCAAGGCAGAGATAATCTGTGCCAGACCTGTCGCACCACTCGAATACACATGTCCTGGTTGGAAAAAGAAATTGACCGCCACTGCTGATAAAAATCCATAGACCAGAGAGGCCGAAATCTTCTCATCATATTTTTCCCGAGAGATGCTTTGTAAGACACGTAAAATTTTTATCTGATAAGCAAAGCGGCGCAGATAATAGCGCCACCGCTTAATTCGTTTTGCTTGTTTCATCTTCTTCTATTTGTAAGCTGAGTTCCTCTAGTTGTTTGAGAGCTACTGTTGAAGGAGCTTGTGTCATTGGGTCAGTTGCCTTGTTGTTCTTAGGAAAGGCAATAACTTCACGGATATTTTCTTCCCCTGCTAAAAGCATGACAAATCGGTCAAGCCCGATAGCCAAGCCACCGTGTGGTGGGAAACCATAGTCCATGGCTTCAAGAAGGAAGCCAAACTGGTCATTTGCTTCTTCAGCTGAGAA